>JAHDGO010000122.1 GCA_020627605.1 Yoonia sp. | reverse complement strand
ACCCAGCGACACACCGTAGTTCAATACATAGTCGCGCACGGCAGCGGCCAGCAGGACACCCGGCAAATCGTTGGCAGCAAAGGACAGTGGACGCTCTATCGCGCCTGTCGCTGTCACGATCTGCCGCGCGCGGATGCGCCACAAGCGGTGGCGCGGTCCGTCTTGATCTGGCGCGTGATCAGTCAGGCGTTCATAGGCCAGCGCATAGCCGTGGTCGTAAACACCGGCCCCCATGCAGCGCAGACGCATCTGCACGTTTTCCATGTTTTCAATCGCTTCAACGGTGGATTTCACCCATTCTTCGGCAGACATGCCATCAATCTCTGGCGCGTCCACCATGGCCCGGCCACCCCAATGGGCGGTCTGTTCGACCAGCATGACCCGCGCACCACGTTCGCCAGCGGCCTTGGCTGCGGCAAGCCCGGCAATGCCGCCACCCACGACCAACACATCAACATGGGCGTGGAAATGCTCGTAGGTATCCTGATCACGGTCCTTGGGGGCCTTGCCCAACCCGGCAGAGTGGCGGATGAACGGCTCGTACACATGTTTCCAGAACGGGCGCGGGAACATGAACATCTTGTAGTAAAAGCCAGCGGGCAGCAACCGCGACAGATGGGTGTTGATGGCGCCCACATCAAACTCGAGGCTGGGCCAGTGGTTCTGCGAGATGGCCGTGAGACCGTCAAAGAGTTCGGTGGTCGTGATCCGCTGGTTCGGCTCAAACTTGGCGCCTTTGCCAAGGTTGACCAACCCGTTGGGTTCTTCGGCACCGGCAGCGACGACACCACGCGGGCGGTGGTATTTGAACGACCGGCCCACCAGCATCTGGTCATTGGCCAAAAGGGCAGAGGCGAGCGTGTCGCCCTCATACCCTGTCAGGTTCTTGCCGTTGAACGTGAATGACAAAGCCTTGGATGTGTTGATCAAACGGCCCTGCGACGCCAGACGTGTGCTCATGCGAAGGACCCCCATGACCAGCCCGGACGGGCATCTGTGATCATTTTCTTGATGTCTTGCGGCGGCTCCAGCGTTTGCGCGGGATAGGTGCCAAACACCTGCAAGGTATTGGTGCAACGTGCGGCATGAAACCACTTGCCGCAGCCATAGACATGCCGCCAGCGTTCAAAATGCACGCCCTTGGGGTTTTCGCGCAGAAACAGGTAATCCTCGAAATCCTCGTCAGAGGAACCGGGGCCTTCGCGTTTCAGATGGGCCTGACCGCCCGCATGCAGATCAGTTTCATCGGCATCGACACCGCAATAGGGGCAATGAAGGGTCAGCATGGGTGAACCTTTGACATCAGAGGAAAGGAAGGGCGCGGCGCAGGCACGGCCATCGGTGCCAGTTGCCGCGACAGGGGCACGGACAGACCAAAGGCGGACGCAATGAAGCGCCCGCCCGTGGCGGTTCCGCGGTGAGTGGCCGGTTTTTTAGTTGTCAGTCGCTGGTGCGACGGGCTGCACTGGTGTGACTTCCTCGACAAGTGGTGCCGATTCTTCGGTTGCACCGACACTTGCCGGATCGACCGTTGTGCTGACTGACCCGCCTGCGAAGAGTGCATAAAGCAAGACCAGAACAACGATGACAGCGGCCACAAGAAAGCCGATTCCACTGTTGCTTGACGTGCTTGGGGTAACGCGGCTGAATTCGTCCATGTTGCGTCCTCCTTTTCAGACAACTCCACCATCGCGGGATCGGTCAAAAATGGAAGATCGGCGGAAATCCCCACCGAAACTGGGCGATCTGCGGCCATTTCCGCCGATCCGGGTCGGCTATCCACCGCCGGGGTTGGCACACATGCTGCCTGTGCTAGCTCTGACACATGGAACTTATGCTGATCATAGTAGGGTGCAGTCTCGTCGCGGCCATCGCGTATGTGATCTTTACCGGCGATCCCGAAGAAGAGATCCCGGCTGACACTGCGTCCGATGATATGTCTGATGCGGAATTCATTCGAAAGACCTCTGAATGGAACAAAACCGCACAACGGCGCCATAAAGAGCGCCAGCTGTCGCAGTCGACCAACTAGGCACCTCCCCAGACATGCTTTGGCGAAGAGCGCGCACCCGTGCTCTTCGTCTTTTTCTGTGCTCGGTGTGATGGCAAACGGCTGCATCAATGCGCCACCCCGGCTGCCACGCTTTCATCGATGAACTTGCCTTCGCGAAAGCGGAACATGCTGAATTCTTCTGTCAGCGGCGAATGCCCTTTGGCCATCAGCTCTGCCATGGCCCAGCCGGACCCGGGGATCGCCTTGAACCCGCCGGTGCCCCAGCCGCAGTTGACGAAAATCCCCTCGACCGGGGTTTTTGACAGGATCGGTGACCGGTCACCGGTGACATCCACGATCCCGCCCCACTGGCGCAGCATCTTGAGACGCGCGATCATCGGGAAGGTTTCGACCAATGCGCGCACGGTTTCCTCGATATGATGGAACGACCCGCGCTGGGTGTAGTTGTTGTATCCGTCTGTCCCGCCACCGATGACCATCTCGCCCTTATCGGATTGCGACATATAGCCATGCACCGTGTTGGCCATGACGACGATATCCATACAAGGCTTGATCGGCTCTGACACCAGCGCCTGCAGTGCCACACTTTCAATCGGCAGCCGGAACCCCGCCATCTGCGCCAGCACGCCGGAATGGCCAGCCACCACCATGCCCAGCTTGTCGCAGTCGATCGACCCCTGATTGGTGTCAACGCCCACGACCTTGCCGTTTTCCTGCCTGACAGCCGTGACCTCACACTTCTGGATCACGTCCATGCCCATGTCAGAACAAGCGCGCGCATATCCCCAGGCCACCGCGTCATGGCGGGCAGTACCGCCGCGCGCCTGCCACAGACCACCCAGAACCGGATAACGCGGCCCGTCGATGTTCATGATGGGGCAGATTTCCTTGACCTTCTCTGGCCCGATCCATTCCGTCGTTACACCTTGCAGGGCATTGGCATGGGCGGTGCGCTTGTAGCCGCGCACCTCATGCTGGGTCTGCGCCAGCATCAAGACGCCACGCGGGCTGAACATGACGTTATAGTTCAGATCCTGGCTCATCGTCTCGTACAGGCTGCGCGACTTTTCATAGATCGCCGCTGACGGGTCCTGCAGGTAGTTGGAGCGGATGATCGTCGTGTTCCGCCCGGTGTTGCCACCACCCAGCCAGCCCTTTTCCAGAATGGCGACATTGGTGATGCCGAAATTCTTGCCCAGAAAATACGCCGTCGCCAGCCCATGCCCACCGGCACCAACGATGATGACATCATATTTTTTCTTGGGAGTCCGTTTGGCCCATGCACGGTCCCAGCCGGTGTGCTGGCGCATGGTCTCGCGGGCGATGGCAAAAGCGGAATAACGTTTCATCGAAACCAGAATCCTTGTCCGGGCACGGCTGCCCCATTGATGACATATCTGGCCCGAGTGCCAATCCAAGAGGATACTGCCAGCGTCGTCTGGCTGGCCTTTTACGACATGGTGAAGCCCGCGTGAATTGCCGAAAGGTCGCAGGCCCTTTTCACACCAGACGCAGGCGGTTATGTCAGCCGCAGTAGAAGGGGCGATAGGCCATGATTTTCTGGATTGTCTGCGCGGTTCTGACACTCGCCGTGGCGCTGATCATGGCCGCGCCACTATTGCGCCCGAAACCGGCCAGCAGCGACAATCCCGACATCGCGATCGACCGCGCGCAACTGGATGAAATCGACCGCGATCTGGCACGCGAGGTGCTGGCCCCCGACGAGGCAGAGCGTGCGCGGGCAGAGGTCGCCCGCCGTCTGATTGCCGCCGACAGGGCCGCCAGTGCTGATATTGGCGCTAGCGCACCATCGCGGATGCTGCCCGTGGTCCTGACAGCGGCCCTGCTGGCCATGGCATTGGGTCTTTACTGGCAGTTCGGCGCGCCGGGTTACCCCGACCTGCCGCTTTCGGCCCGCCTCGCCGCCAGCGCAGAAATGCGCGAAAACCGACCCGGCCAAGAAGCGCTGGAGGCCGCCGCCCCTGCCCCGCCAGCGGTCGAGGTCCCTGACGAATACCGCGCGGCCGTCGAACAACTGCGTGCCATCGCCCCGACCCGCCCCGACGATCTGGAGGTCTGGCGCATGCTGGCCCGGCACGAGGTGGAAATGCGCGACTACGCCGCAGCCGCAACCGCGCAGGCACAGATTATCGCAATCCGGGGGGACGCCGCAGAAGTGTCAGACCTGCAACGCCTGCTGGACCTGCAGGTGGTCGCTGCTGGCGGCTGGGTCTCACCCGAGGCCGAGGCGTTGCTGCGTGACATTCTGGAACGCGCGCCCGGCAACATCGCCGCGCGCTATTATCTTGGGCTGCTCTACAACCAGACTGACCGCCCCGACCTCGCCCTGCGCTTCTGGAGCGAGATCATCGAAGAGGGTGATCCTCAGAACTTTCACGTGGCCAACGCACGGGCGCAGGCCAGTGACGCAGCCTTTCGCGCCGGTGTCGACTACGCCCTGCCCGAAACGCGTGGACCGTCCTTTGCAGATATGGATGCCGCATCCGAACTTTCAGCGGAAGAACAGCAAGAGATGATCGGCGGGATGGTCGCAGGACTTGCCAACCGGTTGGCCACCGAAGGCGGCAGCGCTCAAGACTGGGCGCGCCTGATCCGCGCCTATGGTGTTTTGGGCGATACCGACGCGGCCAGCACCGTCTGGGCCGAGGCGCAACAGGTGTTCGTCGGCAGTATGCGCGGCATGGAAATTCTGACCAACGCGGCCCGCGATGCGGGGGTGTTGCAGGAATGATCTGCGAGACACCAGAGGCCTTCGTGGCCGAAATCCCCGCCATGGGCGCGCTTGCCGGGCTGGACCTTGGGACCGTGACAATCGGCGTTGCGATCTCTGACATCATGCGGTCTGTCGCGACACCGGCAGAGACGATCAAGCGCAAGAAATTCGGGCTGGACGCCGCCAAACTGCTGGAGCTGACAACGCACCGTCTGGTCACGGGTATCGTGCTGGGTCTGCCGCTGAACATGGACGGCTCCGAAGGGCCGCGAGCGCAGGCCACCCGCGCGTTTGCCCGCAATCTGTCGAAACTGACGCCTCTGCCAATTACCTTTTGGGATGAACGCCTGTCGACCGTGGCCGCCGAGCGCGCCCTGATCGAGGCGGATACGTCACGCAAACGTCGCGCAGAGGTGATCGACCATGTTGCCGCAAGCTATATCCTGCAAGGTATGCTAGACCGCATGGCACATCTAAGGAATCAGCCGTGACCAAACCGGAAAACACCGACCACATCTGGTCACGGGCCGAAATCGAAAGCCCCTGCATCAAGATCTGCGTGATCCATCCTGAAAGCCGCCTTTGCACAGGTTGCCTGCGGTCGATTGAAGAGATCGGCGCTTGGTCCGGCATGACGCCAGAGGCGCGGTCAGAGGTGATGGCGGAGCTGCCCTCACGCGCCGGCAAAATCACCAAGCGGCGCGGCGGGCGCAAGGCGCGGTTGGGGTCCTGAAGAAAGGGTCTGGAAAGCGGTCTTTGTTGTCGAGTGGAGCAATGCGTAGGGTGGATGAAACCCACGCGTTGATCCAATCAATGCGATGTTATGCGTGGGTTTCACCCATCCTACACATTTGTCCGCTTTGCCCGCAAACCACCACTCACCCTTTCGGAAATACAAAACATCTGTCCCGCCGGATCATCAGCCAAAGCGGCATCCCCGGCTTGGGCAGAAACACCGAAGGCACCACAGCCTTCAGGATCGAGCCGTCAAAATCCATGCGAAACTCGACAATGCTGGCAGCCCCCATGAACCGCGCGCGCTCGACAACGCCGCGGGCGGCGGTGCCATCCTCCGGTGTCGGATTTGGGCCGCGTCCGCCGCGGTCAAAGTCGATCTTGATGTGCTGAGGCCGGATCACGATGTCGACCAATGTGCCATCAGGCAGGCCGGGCGCCAGAAACTGCCCAAAGGCGGTATCGGTCAAAGCGCCCTGAACTTCACCATGCAGCACATTGATATCGCTGAAAAATGCAGCTGACTGAATATCCTTTGGCGCATTGTAGATATTATATGGCGCGCCCTGCTGTACGATACGTCCATCGCGCATGAGCGCAATCTCGTCGGCCATACGCATCGCTTCTCCGGGTTCATGGGTGACCAGCAGAACGGCGGTGCCTTCGTCTTTCAGCACATCAAGTGTTTCGTCCCGGATATCGTCACGCAGGCGGTCATCAAGCCCTGAAAACGGCTCATCCATCAGCATGATGCGGGGTTTCGGGGCCAGCGCGCGGGCCAGCGCGACACGCTGCTGTTCGCCGCCTGACAATTGATGCGGATAGTCATCGGCGTGGCGGGTCATCCCGACCTTGTCCAGCAGGTGCGTCACACGGTCGGACCCTGCCCCGCCTTTCAGCCCGAAACCGACGTTTTGCGCCACCGTCAGATGCGGAAACAGCGC
>JAHDGO010000121.1 GCA_020627605.1 Yoonia sp. | reverse complement strand
AAAGATGCGCGAGAAGTTTTCGAGGGTGAAGGTACTGTTGGTCAGAACATTCGATGATGCGCCCGTCGTGCGGGCCGCGCTATCCTGCGGGCGCAGACCATTATCCAGATAATCCTGCTCGACCAGCACAGGGATTGTCAGCGTATCGCGCGTTCCCGGTTCCCAGTCGCCCAGATCACAGCTCAGGTCGCGTCCAAAAAGGCTGCAGCGGGGGTCCAGATCCTGCACCACCAGACCCTCTGGGATGACATCAGCAAAGGTGACGCCGGTGATCGGCTGGTCCTGCGATGAATTGCGCAGACGATATCGGATCGTGGCCTCGTCACCCACAGCCTCTGCATCGCCGCGGATATCCTCGCGCAGCACCACCTCTGGCGCGCGAAGATCGCCCAGTTCGACAGGCTTGAATGAGATCCAGAAGATCGCCAGCAGCGGCAGGACCACAACAAGCGCAACGGCTGTGATCGTGGGAAACAGCAGGCCCCAGGCCAGACGCGCCTCGCGTTTGGCAAGCGGACCGGTGCCACTGGGTGGGGTCAGGTCAGTCATGACGCATCCTTACGATTGCGGCAGGTCAGGAAAATAAGGTGCAGGTGCCCCGGTGGGGGGCACCTGCGATTGGTGTTACTGCACGGCCGCGATGGCGCTGTTCAGCTCTGCCACTGTGGCAGCTGCATCACGTTCACCATCGATAAACTCGCGCACCAGACGGTTGATGACCTGGCTGTTGATGATCGCGGATGCTGCGGACAGCTGGCCATCAGCCACACCCCAGCGCTGCGCCACATCCAGACCGCCAACGATTTCATCAATCATCGTTGCGTCATAAAGGTCGCCAAGTGGCGCCTTGCGGTCCACACCCACGTCAAGCGTTGCCCAAAGGTCTGCATATTCCGTTGGGTTTTCGGCTGTGCCGCGACGCACAGGGAACTTGCCCTCTGGCGCGATCGCCAGCGTTGCACCGTAGCCTTCTGACATGGAATACTGCACGAATTCCATCGCGGCATCTGTCGACGCGTCGGTTGTGATCCCAAAGTAGCGGACATCGCCCCAAGCAGCCCCATCAGGGTTTGACGGCCCGGCGAAGTTGGTGACAACCCCGGTCGCTGCTGCCAGATCGCGGGTTTGCGGATCGTCGTTGATGGTTGGCGGGGCGCTGTCACGCAGACCGGCCAGTACGTCCAGAATGAACGGCGACCAGATGATCATGGCCGCATTGCCGCTGAAATACAGGGTGCGCGACTGATCCCAGTACAGATCACCCGGGGGCGACGCCTCTGCGATGGCCTTGTAGAATTCCAGCACCTCAATCGTTGCGGCCTCATCCAGTTCCTGCACCCCGTCTGGGCCAACAGGGGACACACCATTGGCGAGGAACACATGTTCCAGCACCTGGCTCATGAAGTTTTCGTCAATCTTGGTGGCGGCAACAAAGCCATACATCTCTGGCGGGTTGTGCAGCGCCTCGACAGCGGCAAGCACATTCGCGTAGGAGTTTGGTGGCTCCAACCCGTTTTCTTCAAAGAGATCAGCACGATAGACCAGCATCTGTGTCCAGCCATCCACCGGAACGGAGGCATAGCCGCCATTGGCAGCCGCCATGTTCAGCGCGCCGGGGGCAAAGGTGTCTGCACCCAGCATTTCCACAACATCCGTTGCTGCATCAGTATCAAGGATACCGGCCTCGGCCCAAGGGGCCGCATATTGCAGCGTGTGGTAGATCACGTCAGGCAGATCACCGGCGGCAAAGGCCGCAGTGGCCCGTGTGCCCAGATCGTTCTCTGACACCGGAATAACCTCGACCGTGTGACCGCTGGCAGCGGCGAAATCAGCGGCCATCGCCTCTTGCCGGGCCAAACGCTCTGGCTGTTCTTCGGTAGTCCAGAACCGCAGCTCTTCCGCGGACAGGCCGGTTGCAGCCAGCGCAAGCGCCATTGCGACCGTCGTCCGCATCATTGTTTTATGTTGAAAAATCATTGTCTTCCTCCCATTGAGACATTGAACGTCGTTGGTTAATTCGGGGCAGGGCCGGTCGATCGGCGCCTGACAAATCGTGCCGCAATCGTATGGCGCAGCGTTTCGGGCGCCGCGCCGCCGATCCGGCGGATCAGATGCAGGGCAAGCTGTGTCCCTGCATTTCTGTTATCGACGGCATAGGTTGTCAGTGGCGGCCGCACATGGGCGCCTTCCTGAATGCCGTCATAGGCAATCACCGACAGATCGCTGCCAATGCGCAGGCCGCGCTTGGCTGCCGCCTGATAGACACCCAGCGCCGCCCGGTCGACGGCGCAGACAATTGCCGTGGGCGGCTGCGCATGGTCCAGCAACAGGTCTGCCGCTGCTTCGCCCTCTTCCATTGTGACGGCATCCTCGACCATCAGCGCCGGGTCATGGGTCAGACCGGCAGACTGCATCCCTGCAAGAAACCCCTGTTTGCGCAGTCCGGCGTAGTTGTAGATCAGGCCACCGTTGATAAAGCCGATGCGCCGGTGGCCCAGCCCTGCCAGATGCAACACCGCGTCATGCATCGCGTCTTCGCCGCGCACGTCAAACCATGCGCAGCCGGTCGGATCATCCTGCCGACCATAAAGTACAAACGGCACATCAGCCTTGCGCAGCAGATCAACACGCCAGTCTTTGACAAGCGCGCGCGGCAGGATGAAACCATCCGCCTTGCCGTCGCGCAGCAGATTGCGAAACGTCTCTTTCAAGTGGGTGTCATTGTCGGCTGAAGCGACGGTCAGGGTGTAGCCTTCCAGGCTGGCCCCGGCAGACACTCCAGCAAGGAATTCAGCCAGAAACGGCCGCTGTGCATCGTGATCAGATAGCTGCAACACCAGCCCAAGGGACCGCACGCGACCCGTCTTGATCGCCTGTGCGTGGCTCAGCGGTTGATAGTTCAACTGCTCTGCCATCCGTTTGACGCGCAGCTGGGTATTGGCGGTGGATTTCGTCACGCCAAGCGCGTCAGCCATGTCGCTGATCGTCACGCGCATCGCAGTGCGATCGCTCGACAATGGTGCAGCGTTGGCCATCAAATTTCCTCCCCCACATGCAACGTTCTGCGCCGAAACCGGTTTCGGCAAGAACTTTTTTCACCTATCACGGGTTTGGCGAATGAAGGTGCGCAGATTATGTGGGGGAGATGTCTGGATTTGCCGCCTTCCAGACAAGGTATGTTGCATGCCGCCACGCCCTCGCTTTGCGGCATGCAACCTTGGTTTTGCAGGGTCTGGTGACCCCGCGCCGGTTCAGGCTGCGGCGCGTGGGTGTTCGCCTTCTTCGACCTCTTCGACGATCTTGGCGACAAAGGCGCTCAGGTCCTCGGGGCTGCGCGATGTGATGATCCCGTTGGAGATTGCGACCTCTTTGTCGACCACATGCGCGCCAGCGTTGCGCAGGTCAGTGCGGATCGAATGGTACGATGTCATCTCACGATCTTTCGCCACGCCAGCCTCGATCAAGAGCCAGGGTGCATGGCAGATGGCGGCCACGATCTTGCCCTGCGACACAAATGATTTGACCGTCTCAACTGCGGTTTTGTCAGCGCGCAGAATATCAGGGTTGATCTGACCGCCCGGCAGAACCAGCGCGTCATAGTCGTCAACCGTGACATCGGCGATCTTCAGATCAGCTGCGACGCTGTCGCCCCAGTTGGTTTCGTCCCAGCCCTTGATCTTTTCACCATCAAGCGTGGCGACATGTACGGTGGCACCTTTCGCTTTCAGCTCGTCCAGCGGGACACAAAGCTCAGACTGTTCGAAACCGTCTGTCGACATGATCAGGATTTTGGATGCGTTGATCTTGGGCATTTTGAAACCTTTCGTTTTGCCAGCCGGGGACTGGCAGGGGATGACCCCGCCAGAATTGCGACTGATGAAAATTGATGATGGAACGGCTGTTCCGGTTGCTGGAAAACGAACGCCCCATAGGGCGTTTGGTTCCCTAGGGATCAGGTGGCGCGACCGGGTCTATAGGTCCAGTGTCTGCAGCCTCTGCGCCTGCCGTGCTGCCAGTGCGTCCACCTCGGCCCTTGTTGCATCACTCAGGCTGCCGCCCGGTTTGCGCAGCGTGTCATGCGCGATCACCCCCCGCTGGGCCAGCGTGTATTTGCGGATCGCCAAACCAAGCCCCGGCTGCGCCTCATAGCGGATCATCGGCATATAGGCGTCAAAGATGTCGCGTGCATGGTCGATCTGACCTGCGTTATGGGCCGCGACAACCTGTGCCATCATCTCTGGGTAGGCGAAGCCTGTCATCGCACCGTCAGCACCACGCAGCATTTCTTCCAGAATGAACAGCCCGCCATTGCCGCACAGGATGGAAATGCGCCGTGCACCAGCGTCAGAGGCCTTACGCAGTGCGCTGATCTTTTCCAGCCCCGGCCAGTCTTCGTGTTTCAGCATCACGCAGGTGGGGCAATCCTCGACTACCTGCAGGATCACCTTCACCGGGACTTGCACATTGGTGACCAGGGGGACATCCTGCAGGACAAAGGGCGCGTCGCCCAGCACCTCGGCCGTGTTGTGGTAATAGGTGACGATCTGGTCGTCGGTTTTCAGGCTGCCGGGCGGGGCCACCATGACGCCAGCCGCGCCAAGGTCCATCGCTGCATCGGACAGCGCCTTCATCGCTGCAAATCCAGGGGCAGAGACGCCAACCACAATCGGGACACTGCTGCGCGCCACGACGCGTTTGACCATCGCAACGGACTCCTCTGCCGTCAGCTTGCCAGCCTCGCCCATCATGCCAAGGATGGTCAGGCCGGTTGCCCCCGCAGCGATGTAGAAATCGACCATGCGGTCAACGCTGTCCCAGTCGATTTCGCCTGTGGGCAGAAAGGGTGTGACGGCGATGGTAAAGACGCCCTTGGCGGTTTCATCAAGCATTGCGGGTTCCTTTATGGGACATTTGCAGGGCGATCTGGCCAAGCGCCATGGCGGCGGCGGCCTGACAGGGGTCGACAACGGGCAGGCCGGTTTCATCTTCGAGAACGGCACGGTAATGCGCCATCCCGGCACATCCCATGATCAGCACATTTGCACCGTCATCGTCGCGCAACCGCTTGCCGGTGGTGATCATCGCAGACAGCGCCTTGTCCGGGTCGGCAAGATCGGCCACCCCCAGACCAAGGGCGCGGTCACCGGCCAGACGGTCCAGCACACCCATGGCCCCAAAGGCACGCAGGTGGCGGGGGATGGAGGCGGGCAGTATGGCGATGACGCCGAACTGCTGACCCAATGTCAGCGCGGTCATCACGGCACTTTCCTGAATACCCAGGACGGGCAGGGGTGTCTGATCGCGCAGGGCATGCAGGCCGGGATCACCGAAACAGGCAATCACATATCCCGCCGCGTCTTTCTGCGCCGCGGCCAGTTTCAGCATGGGCGCGATTGTCAGGTCGGCTTGTTTCTGGCTTTCGATACCGGGTGGGCCTTCGGCCAGTGTCAGACAGCGGATCGGGATGCCGAGGCTGTGCAGCGGCGCAAGCGCTGCGGCGATGCCATCGGTGACGGTCTGCGAGGAATTGGGGTTGATGACGATAAGGCTGCGGTCGGTCATGCGCCCTCTCGCGTGGCGGTCTGGATTTCAACCTGATACCCCTCAGGGTCGTTGAAGACAAAGGCGCGGATGCCGATCTGGTCGTTCACGAACAGGTCCGACAGGCCGTCGAGCGCGGCCTCCTGCGCGTAGGCGTACCATGCATCCACATCGGGCACACGGATGCACAATTGCACCGGTTTCTTCTCTTGCCATTTGTTCATGCCCTTCGTCTCATCCACCAGACCGACATGGGCACCGGGGCAGATGCGGTAGATCTTGCACCAGCCCTGATCGATGGCGAGCGGCAAGCCCAGCACGTCCTCGTAAAACCGCATCGCGCGCGGCAGGTCGCGGTAATAGAAAAACGTGATGGCGAGGGTATTGGCGGTGTCGGGGCGGGGCATGGCTATCCTTTCACGGCACTGTGGGTCTGACGGTGAAGCCATCGGCCTGATCCGGGCTGCGCGTTGAAAACACCCTGCTGCACAATGTGATTGCCGCGCAACCAGACGTCCGTCGGCCAGCCGGTGATCGTCCGACCGGCCCACGGGTTGTAGCCCACGTTGTCATGCAGATCATCCGCGCCATAGATCACGGTTTTTTCCGGGTCCCACAGGGTAATATCGGCGTCCATACCGGCCTGCAGCCTGCCTTTCTGGGGCAGACCATAGATTTCTGCGGGTCCGGTGGCGGTCAATCTGGCAAAGGCCTCTGGCCCGCCTTTGCCGTGGCTGACCATTGTGTCAAACATCAGCGGCAGGCGGGTTTCCAGCCCCGGCAGGCCATTGGCGATCTGATCGAAACGTGCATCTGCCCCCGCGGATAATTTTCCTGTCTTATCATAGCGGTAGGGCGCATGGTCGGAAGACACCACTTGCAAGGTGCCATCCATCAACGCGTCCCACAGGG
>JAHDGO010000120.1 GCA_020627605.1 Yoonia sp. | reverse complement strand
GTGGCACCATGAAGCCCTGACCGTCGTAGTAGTTGACGCCAACGAATTCGAACTTCAGGTCAACGTCGCGGCTGAAAGTCCATGTGGTGTTACGTGCCAGCATGTCGATCTCACCCGAAGCAAGTGCTGTGAAGCGTGTCTTGCCGGTTGTCGGGATGAATTCGACTGCGTCGGCGTCGCCGAAGATCGCAGCAGCAACAGCGCGGCAGACACCAACGTCGAAGCCAGTCCATACGCCGTTCGCATCAGGCGATGCAAAACCGACCAGACCAGTTGTCACGCCACAGTTCAGCACGCCACGCGCCTTGACGTCGTCAAGTGTCGCGGCGGAAGCCATGCTTGCGGCCAGACCAGCAACAGTCAGTGCGCCGTAAAATGCGGTTTTTTTCATTTTTACCTCTTCCTGAGTTTCCACCCCTCTAGGGTGGCCAATTTTTATCCCGTCCCTTGGACAGTGGTGGTGAAGTGAGAGGGACCTCCCGTCTCAATGGCCCAAGAGTTTGATTTATCGCTGCTAGAGTCAAGGGACTCCGGTGCGAATCGCGGCGCATTTGCACGAAAAACAGGCGTTTTTTTCGGCTTTGCCGTGAAACGCACTGTTTCGGTCATCTCTGGCAAAGGTGATAGAATTTTGCGGCGTCTTCAAAGGCCTTTTTCTTGGCGGCTTCCATCATCGCTGCCTCTTCATCTTCGCCCCATTGCGCGATCTGCCAATGTTCATCAATCCGCGATTTCAGCCACGCCTCTTCGGGGCCAAGCGCCCCTTTTGTCACGGCCAGCGCCAGCACCAAAGAGCCCGAGATGCTGATCAGATCATGCGCCGCTGCCAATGCAAAGTCGTCAAAGGCCGCGACCTCTGCACGCAGCGACTGCAGCGCCTGTGCGGTCTGCGGCACATGCATGACACCCTCACCCACGAACAGGCGCGCGCCCAGCGTGTTTGCCGCCCAGTCCAGCACCGGGTCCCAGCCGTCTGCCTGCAAGGCAATCAAGGCCTCTGGCCCGGCGGCGCGATAGCACAGCAGATCGCTGTCGCCGTAGTCGGCCAGCAGATCAATCACTTCCTCACGCTGGACGCGCACCTTGTCGATGGCGGCGTTGGCCCCTTTGGTCACAGGCATTGTGCGCGGGTCAATCACCTCTGTCTGGGCGTCCCATTCGGCGGCAATGGCATCAGCCATGGCCTGCGTCGGCACAACCAGCGGCGCCTTGGCAGGCGTGCGCACCGGGCGATCATCCAGATGCACCGCGAAACCTGCGTCTGTCGCGATCCCCTTGGCCAGTTTCCAAAAGCGTTTCGGCTTCCAGTCGCTCATCCCCTACTCTCCTATCACGGCATCGACTGTGGCTGGCAGCGCCGCGAAATCATCGATGATGTGGTCAGCCTGCAGGCTTGCGACCGGGTGATAGCCCCAGCTGACGCCAATGGTTTTGACCCCGGCCCCCCGCGCCATATCCATGTCATAGCTTGTGTCGCCCAGCATGACGGCACGTTCCGCCACCACCCCGGTTTCGGCCAATGCGGCCAATACCATCGAGGGGTGCGGTTTGGACGGATGATGGTCCGCCACCTGCTCGCTGTGGAACACGCCGGTCAGCCCGTGACGTTCCAGCACCTTGTCCAGACCACGCCGCGACTTGCCAGTGGCAACGGCCAGCAATGTGTGGTCCTGGGCCTGCAAGGTCTGCAAGGCGGTCTGCGCACCGGGAAACAACGGCCCCATCTCTTGGTTGTTGCTGCGCAGGCCCGCAAAAGCGCCCTTGTAGGCATCCACCAGACGTGCGCGCAGTGGCGCATCACTGTCAGGCAGTAGCTTGGCGAAAGCCTCTGCCAGCGACAGCCCGACGATGGACAGCACTGCCGCGCGTTCGGGAAGTGTCAGCCCCTCTGACTGATAGGCCTGCGTCATGGCGGCCATGATCTCTGCCTGGCTGTCGACCAGCGTGCCGTCCACGTCGAATATTACCAGTCGCAGTTCACGCATCGGGCATATTGAACGGGTCAACCGGCGCGTGGCCCACGACCCAGCCGACGAAATCCCATGTGTGCTGCATGTGGTCCGGCAAGGGTGCAGTCAAATGCAGGGTTGCCTTGGTGACGGGATGTTCAATCGTCAGACTGCGCGCGTGCAGATGCAGTTTGCGCCCGATCTCTGACCCCATGCCCGCGCCCCAGCCGTCGCCAAGATTTTCCTGAGAAGAGCCGCCATATTTGCCATCACCCACAATCGGATGCCCGATCTCGGCCATATGAGCGCGCAACTGGTGCGTCCGGCCCGTGATCGGCACCAGCGCACACCACGCGGCGCGGCTGGCCAGCTGGTCCATCACGGCATAGTCGCTTGTGGCGCGCTTGGCGCCTTCGGTGCTGTCGATGTCGCGCGGATGCACGCAGCGCATCTTTTCATTCTCGCCACCGCGCCCATGACCCGGTGCCTTGACCAGCCCGTATTTGATCGTGCCAGCGCGCGGATGCGGTACGCCTGCGACAGCGGCCCAGTAGATCTTGCGGGTATCACGGTGCTTGAGGTTCTCGGTCAGCGCCTTGGCCATCAGGCGCGTCCGCGCCAGCAACAGCACGCCGGATGTATCCTTGTCCAGCCTGTGCACCAGACGCGGCTTTTCGTCATAGTCGAACATCAACGCCTCGGCCAGACCATCCACGTGGCGGGTGGTTTTTGAGCCGCCCTGCGTGGCCAGACCCGCAGGCTTGTTGATCGCAATGATATGGGCGTCCTTGTAGATCACGCAGGACTGGATCAGTTTCGCATCCGCCTTCGTCACACCGCGTTTGGCAAGGCTGGTGGCGGCGGCCGCCTCTGCCTCTGTCGGCAAGGGGGGGATGCGCAGTTTCTGACCGGTCTCAAGCCGCGTGTTCGTCTTGACCCGGCCACCATCGACCCGCAACTCGCCCTTGCGGCACATCTTTTCGATGCGGCCCTGGGTCAGATGCGGGAACAGGCGCCGCAGATAGCGGTCAAGCCGCTGATCGCTATCGTCGGGGCCAATAATCCGGGTTTGCACACCACTCATGCCCAGACCCCGCGCGCAAATGCCACGCCGGCCGCCAGGGCCAGCAGGGAAACAACAACTGAAATGCCGACATAGGCCGCTGCGGCCCCGGCCTGCCCGCGTTCAAACAGGGTATAAGCCTCGAGCGAGAAGGCGGAAAACGTGGTGAACCCACCCAGGACGCCCGTCATGACCAAAGGGTTCAGATGTGTCATCCCCTTCTGGAAAGACCACACCACAAACAGACCCATCAGAAAGCTGCCGATGACATTGGCCGCGATGATCGCCACGGGAAACCCGTCGCGCACCAATGCAAGACCCAGCGCAAAGCGTGCGCTGGCCCCGATTGCACCACCAAGGGCGACCAATGCGAAAGACATCATCATGGGCGTGCCATCGCGCGTTGCGCCCGGCTTGTCAATTCTTGCCGCGTTTGGCGCGCAGCCCGGCAAAGTAATCAACGCGCTTTTTCAACTCACGCTCGAACCCACGATCAACCGGCGTGTAATAGACGCCACGTTTCATCCCGTCCGGGAAATAGTTCTGGCCGGAAAACCCGTCTTCGGCGTCGTGGTCATAGGCATAGCCCGCGCCGAACCCCTGTTCCTTCATCAGGCTGGTAGGCGCGTTGAGGATATGGGCCGGGGGTGGTTCCGACCCGGTCTTTTTTGCCGCCGCCCGCGCACCTTTGTAGGCCACGTAGGCCGCGTTCGATTTCGGGGCGAGCGCGATGTAGGTCAGCGCCTGCGCCAGCGCCAGTTCCCCCTCTGGGCTGCCAAGACGCTCGTAGGTTTCCCAGGATTGCAGGCAGACCGCCTGCGCCTGCGGGTCGGCCAGCCCGATATCTTCCACCGCCATGCGGGTGATGCGACGGGCAAGGTAGCGGGGGTCTTCGCCGCCTTCCAGCATCCGCGCGAACCAGTAAAGCGCCGCGTCAGGGTCGGACCCGCGCACGGATTTATGCAGCGCGGAGATCAGGTTGTAATGCTCATCGCCCGACTTGTCGTATTTCGCCGCCCGCTTCATCAGGCGTTTGGTCAGGGCGTCGGTGTCCAGCTTGCCGTCGGTCTTCCACGCCGCCACCTGTTCGATGAGATTGAGCAGCGCACGACCATCGCCGTCGGCCATCTCCAGCAGGGCCTCGCGTGCGGGGCCATCAAGCGGCAGCGCCTTCCCGAGTTCCTTTTCGGCCCGCTGTGCCAAAAGTTCGAGGTCTTTCAGATCAAGACGTTTGAGGATGAAAACCTGCGCGCGCGACAGAACAGCCGCGTTCAACTCAAAGCTGGGGTTCTCTGTCGTGGCCCCCACCAGCAGGATTGTCCCGTCCTCCATATGCGGCAGAAACCCATCCTGCTGGGCTTTGTTAAAGCGATGAATTTCGTCAACAAACAGCAGTGTTCCCTTGCCGTTCTGGCGGCGCATGCGCGCGGCCTCGAACACTTTGCGCAGTTCCGGCACGCCGGTAAAGATCGCGCTGATCTGGATGAAATGCAGGTCGGTTTCATCTGCAAGCAGGCGCGCAATCGTCGTCTTGCCCACACCCGGCGGCCCCCAGAAGATCAGCGACGAGAGGGAGCCAGAAGCCAGCATCGTCCCCAAAGGCGCATCAGCGCCAAGGACCTGATCCTGTCCAATGACCTCTGACAGTTTTTTGGGCCGCAACCGATCCGCCAGTGGGCGTGGGCCAGCGGGGGTGTCGGTTGATGGGGTGTCAAATAGGTCTGGCAAATTTGCTGTCTCTCAGCTTTTCTAGCCATAGACTATCAGTATGTCGCTGCCTGCCCCAGTCGAAACGGCGCAGCAATGATCGATAAGGTTCAGGTGAAGAGCACGGAATGTCAATTTCCATTAATCTCAATAATAATTGCATGTGCCTCTTCCAAGGCGATATCCCACCACCCGGCAAAATTCAGGCGATGGCGCGCGCCAGGTGGCCAAACGCCCATCAGGCAGAGAAGGCATTCTGTGATCACTGGAGAGAAACCGGCGTCGGTATGTTCACCAAGCATCATCTTGATCTCTATCTTTTTCTTGACCACTGCGGCGGCCTTTACACAACGCGCTATCAGAAACTGGCGAAGCGCAAGACAGGCTACTCCGCTGGCATTGTCATGATGCGGCATGACCTGATGGACGGGAGTGTGGAAAAGGGTGTTGCAGAAATCCGCGCCTTTCTTGACAACGCCCTGCTTGAAATATTGGAGCGCCCAACGCTGGCAAAAGACCGACCCTAGCCTGACATCCTGTCAAAAAGCGAAAGCCACACGGGTTGGCATGGATTTGCACAATTCAATTTTTTAGGAAGAGCTATACTCATATTCAAAGCCTTGGGCTATACAATTTGCGCCTTGATAGCTCTCTTCGTGGGGTGGTTTGCGGTCTATCTGATCGAACCGAAAAGAGAACTTGGATATCAGACACTGCAGGTGGTCAACAGTTACTGGGAGCGCAGCGCCCATCATAGCGGACCGAGACCAGCAGAGTTTCGCGCCGTCGTTGCTCTTCCGAATGGAAATGACCACGCCTTCGTGACGCACGAAAACTATATCAACAAAAGTCAACAGGTCTGCGCGCATGTCAGGCAGGGGCAATGGCTTGGGGCCTACCATATCGCCCTAAAACCACTTTTGTTCTGCCCAAAATAGAAAAGCCCCGCCGGTTGGGCAGGGCTTTGCAAATTTTTCGGAACAGCGGGAATTAATCCTCAGCGTTCTCGTATTCTTCCAGACGGGCCTTATCAGCGGCACCTTTGGCATCCACGTCGCGGTCGACGAATTCGATGATCGCCATTGGGGCCATGTCGCCGTAGCGGAAGCCTGCCTTGATGATGCGGACATAGCCGCCCTGACGCTCGGCGTAGCGGGGGCCGATGACGTCGAACAGCTTGGCTGTGTGCATTTCCTGCTTCAGCTGCGCGTTGGCCTGACGGCGGGCGTGCAGATCGCCGCGCTTGCCCAGCGTGACCAGCTTTTCCACGATCCGGCGCAGTTCTTTGGCCTTTGGCAGTGTTGTCTTGATCTGCTCATGTTCGATGAGCGAGCCAGCCATGTTCGCGAACAGCGCCTTGCGGTGCTCGTGTGTGCGGTTCAGGCGGCGGTAACCTCTTGCGTGACGCATGTGATAGTCTCCATTTCGTATTAGGGTGGGCTAAGCGCTGCGTGACGCCTGCTCCGTTAGTGGGGCACCATGCCCAGGATGTTCCCCGCCAGTGCGGGCATTTATGTGGTGGTGGGTTGCATCCACCCTGTGTCGGGCGGGTGCAACCCAGGCGGATCAGAACTGATCCTCAAACTTCTTGGCCAGATCTTCGATGTTGTCCGGCGGCCAGTCCTCGACGTCCATACCAAGGTGCAGACCCATGCCTGACAGCACTTCCTTGATTTCGTTCAGGGATTTGCGGCCAAAGTTCGGGGTGCGCAGCATTTCTGCCTCGGTCTTCTGGATCAGATCGCCGATGTAGACGATGTTGTCGTTCTTCAGGCAGTTTGCAGAACGGACAGACAGTTCC
>JAHDGO010000119.1:5828-6525 GCA_020627605.1 Yoonia sp. | reverse complement strand
GAGCACAAAGATCAGCGTCACAGGCAACATGCCCATGAACTGCCCCGGCACACCGGGCCAGAACAGCATCGGCAGAAAGGCACAAAGCGTCGTGGCGGTGGACGAAATGATCGGCCAGAACATGCGCTTGGCCGCCTCTACATAGGCATGCATCGGGCCCGTGCCCTCGCGGATGCGTTTATCGGCGTATTCGACCACCACAATGGCCCCATCCACCAACATCCCCACAGCAAGGATCAGACCGAACATCACGATGTTCGAAATCGTGATTTCCATCACCGCCAGCAGGGCAAAGCACAACAGAAAGGACGTTGGGATCGCAAAACCGACCAGTAGGGCAGGGCGGGTGCCAAGGGCGGCCAGAACGACGATCATGACCAGCGCGATGGCCGTCAGGACCGATCCTTCCAACTGGCTGACCATCGAGGCCACGTTGCGCGACTGGTCGTTCGAGGTGCCAACCTCAATCGCGGCCTGCAATTCCGGCGACCAGCTTGCACGTTCTTCTTCGACCACCTCTTTGACCAGCGCTGCGGTATCGATCAGGTTGAAACCCTTGCGCTTGACCACCTGCAGGGCCACCGTGTTGACCCCGTTAAAGCGGGCGGTGCCTGCGCGGTCTTCAAACGTCAGGCGGATCGTGGCCAGATCGCCCAGCGTGATGGGCAACCCGCCGCGCCACTCCAGTATCAGCTCG
>JAHDGO010000119.1:0-5818 GCA_020627605.1 Yoonia sp. | reverse complement strand
GCGTAATCACCCGGTCGCCATTGGTCTGTACGGGCAAGTTGTAGACATCCTGCGGTTCGTCAAAGGATGATGGGATTTTGACCGCAAAGGAGCCTTGGGCGGTTTCAACTTCGCCCGCCGCGACAAGCAGATTGTTGTTGACGACAACGCCGATCAGTTCGCCAGCGGTGACGTTGTATGCCTCCAGCCGCAATGGGTCGATCACGACCTCCAGCATTTCATCGCGCTGCCCGGCCAGACCGGCCTCCAGCACGGCATCAAGGCCTTCGATGCGGTCCTGCAGGTCCTTGGCCACGCGCAAAAGCGTGCGTTCCGGGACTTGCCCCGTCAGATTGACGATGACGATGGGAAATTCGGAAAAGTTGATTTCATTGATCGAATACTGGTCAGCGCCGCTGGGGAACTGCGCCTCTGCGTTGTTCATGGCAGACCGGATATCGGCCAGGATCTTGGTCTTGTCCCAGCCAAATTCGAATTCCAGCGCGACCCCGGCATAGCCTTCTGCGGCGGTGCCGGACATGGTTTTCAGCCCATCCAGATCGGACAGTTCGGTTTCCATGGGCTTGAGCAGCAGGGTTTCGCTGTCTTCGGCGGAAATGCCGGGGAAGGGGACAGAGACGAAGATCGCGGGGATTTCGATGTCAGGCTCACCCTCTTTGGGCAGACCGACATAGGCCATGCCTCCCGCCAGCAGCGAGAGGGCGATAAAGGCCAGCACCATACGGGCGCGCGAGGCGGCCCAGTCAACTAATCCAGTCATCCCTTGGCCTCTGTAAATGTGGGTGCGACGGCGACGCCATCAACAACGAATTCCTGTCCGACGGTGATGATATCCACCATCTCTGGCAGGCCGGTGACCCAGACACCTTCGGACGTGTCGCGCAGCAGGGTGACAGGCATGAACCGGGCGATGTTGCCTTCGCCCACGATCCGCACACCTAGCACACCGTCATCATCCAGCGTCAGCGAGGATTGCGCGACCAGATGCGCCGTGCGCCCGTCAGAGGCGATCAGGATTTCCGCGGTCTGGCCGTCGCTGATGGCAAGATCGTCATTGGCCACTGTGACCTCTACCCGGAAGGTGCGGGTCAATTCATCAGCACTGCGCGAGCGGAAGGTGACGCGCCCGCGCACCTCTTCACCGCTGGTCAGGCGGGCACCTGCCATGGCACCGACGTTGACTTTGGACACATCGGCCTCTGGCACGAAGCCAACCAGCTTGATCTCATTGAGTTGGATGATCGTCGCACAGGGCGTGCCGGGTTGCATCAGCGTGCCAAGCTCTGCCGTGTCGGTTTCCAACAGGCCAGAGAAGGGGGCGACAATCGTCAGCCGGTCAATCTCGCGCTCGGCCGTGGCGACGGCGGCCTGTGCGGCCTCGATCCCGGCGCGGGCAGAGGCAACGGCGGATCTGGCACGTTGTACACCGGCGGTGGCGCCTTCCATCGCGGCTTCGGCGCTGACGCGACGGGTTTCGGATGCAAAGCCGTCTTCTGACAGTTTCTGCGCTGCGTTGAGGTTGATTTCGGCCTCGGCGACGCGGGCGTTGGCTTCCAGCACGCCGGCCTCGGCCTCTGGCACGCGGCCCTCGGCCTCTGCCAGCCGCGCGCGCGCCTCTGCCAGTGACGCCTCGCGTGTGCCGGGATCAAGGCGGCAAACTGTATCGCCGGCATTCACGAATGCGCCTTTGCGCAGCGGTTCTGACACGACCAGCCCGGATGTTTCTGCTGCTACGGTGACCTGACGTGCGGCCTCTGTCCGGCCGCGCAGGATGACGGCGCTGTCGATGGTTTGGGCCACCGAATGCATCGCGACCACACCCACGGCATCACTCGCGGGTTCCTGCGGCACAGATTCGGCCGTTGCAGCCAAAGTTGCCGCCTGTTCTTCCGTTGTGGGTTCTGCGCCCGAAAAGGCCTGTAGCTGATCACGCTCAAACACGACCATGTAAAGGACTGCAAGCACCAGAAGGGCCGTGATGACAGGGATAATCTTCATAGCTGACTGTCCTTCTTGGTCGCGTCGCGCATTTTGGTATTGGACCTTTTACGCCCCATTTACTGCGGCAGATCACAAAATTATACTAAACCATTCAGTTCAGTTTATTAAAAAGATGCCGCAACGGCAAGCGCCGTTTTCTGCCGGTGCGAAATGGCCGGACACCGAAAGGTGACCGCAATCCGACCTCTGCCCTTGTTCAATGTGTTGGCTTCACGATATGAAGCCGCAATTATAGGTTCAGACCTGTCGCGAATGAGGGCCCAGAGGTGAGCAACAACGAAAGTTTCATCGACGAAGTCACCGATGAGGTGCGCCGCGAAAAGCTTTATGGCTACCTGCGCCGCTATGGCTGGATTGGCGTTGCGTGTGTGCTCTTGTTGGTGGGCGGTGCAGCCTACAACGAATACAGCAAGGCGCAGTCACGGGCAGCGGCGCAAGCCACCGGCGATGCACTGTTCGACGCGCTGGAGGCCGATACACCAGAGGCACGCGCTGCAGCCTTGGCCGAAGTGACGCCAACAGGCGAGTCCGCAGCAGTTACGCTGCTGTTGCGCGCCTCTACGCAAGAAGAGGCCGGCGATTATGCCGGGGCAGCGGAGACACTGAATGCACTGGCCGCCAACCCTGATGTCCCGGCAATGTACCGCGATCTGGGCGCGTTCAAGGCCGCGACACTGCCGACCGATGACACCGATGGCCGCAAGGCCGCGCTAGAGGCGCTGTCGCAGCCCGGCCAGCCCTTTGCGCTTTTGGCACAGGAACAGCTGGCCTATCTGACACTGCAGTCGGGTGACACGGACGGCGCTATCGCCATCCTGCGCCAGATTGAGGAAGACGCCGCCGTCACGCGCGGCTTGCGCGAACGTGTGCAGACCCTCATGGTGGCACTGGGCGTACCCGCGCCCGAACCGGTGACCCAGTAAGCGCGGATTGGATTGGACCTGCCGATGTTCAGAGTTTCCCTTGCTGCAGCCTTGTGCCTGACAGTCCTGGCCGCCTGTGGTGAAGAGGATATCATTCTGCCGGGCGAGCGTTTTGATATCCGTGCCGCGCAAGACACCGTCAATCAGGCGCTGCCTGTCGGCCTGCCGGCCCAGCAAGCGAACGCATCATGGACCCATCTGAACGGCGATGCCTCGCACAGCATCACGCATCCCGCCCTCGGTACGACCTTGGCCCCGGTTTTTGTGGCCAATATCGGCGAAGGCGATAGTAACGGCGCACGCAGCACGTCGCACCCTGTTGTCCTTGGCGGCGTGATTTACACGCTTGACGCCCGCGCGACGGTGACCGCAACCAGTACCGCCGGTGCGCAGCTGTGGTCGCGCAATCTGACCCCGGCCTCTGACGGGGCCGAAGATGCCTCTGGCGGGGGTATTTCCGTGGGTGGCGGACAGGTTTTTGTCACCACAGGCTTTGGCGAGGTGACAGCGCTTGATGCAGCCACAGGTGCGACGCAATGGGTGCAGGACGTTGATGCCTCGGTGGGTGCACCTGCGACTCTGCGTGGTGATCTGGTCTATGTCGTGGCCCGCGACAGCACCGCTTGGGCGCTGGAGCGTGGCAACGGGCGGATCAGCTGGCAACAGGCTGGCGCGCCTTCAACCGCGAACTTTGGCGGGGGTGCTGCACCGGCGACCCGTGGTGACTTTGCGATCTTCCCGTTTCCCTCTGGCGAGGTTCTGGCGACTTACCCGCTGGGCGGCATCGCGCGCTGGTCAACGGTGGTGTCAGGTGACCGGCTGGGCAGTGTGTCTGCCGTGATCAGCGACATTGCGGCGGACCCGGTGATTTCCGGCAACCGCGTCTATGTGGGGAATTTCGGCGGGCGGACTGTCGCGCTTAACCTTGCTGACGGTGAACGCCTGTGGACGGCGGGCGAGGGGGCGATCAGCCCGGTCTGGCCTGTGGGCAACGCCGTATTCCTGATCAACGACATCAACGAGCTTGTGCGGCTGGATGCCAGCACAGGCAATCCGGTCTGGCGCGTTGCCCTTCCCGCCTTTGACGCCGAAGAGCGGACGAACCGCCAGCGCCGCATCGTGGGCCACTACGGCCCTGTGCTGGCTGGTGGACGGCTGATCGTGACATCAACCGATGGGGTGATCCGGCAGTTTGACCCGGTCTCTGGCGCGCTGGTGGGGCAGGTGGCCTTGCCCGGCGGTGCCGCCTCTGGCCCTGTCGTGGCGGGTGGCACGCTTTATGTGCAAAGCAAGACTGGCCAACTGCACGCTTTCCGTTAGCGCCCAACTGGTGTAACGCGCGGGTCCAGACCCGTCAGGAGCCGAAAAAGAAATGAGCTTTACCCTTGCCATTGTGGGGCGGCCCAATGTGGGCAAGTCCACGCTGTTCAACCGTCTGGTTGGCAAGAAGCTGGCGCTGGTCGATGACCAGCCTGGTGTCACGCGCGATTTGCGCGAGGGCGAGGCGCGATTGGCCGATCTGCGTTTCACTGTGATCGACAGCGCCGGGCTGGAAGAGGCGACGGATGACAGCCTGCAAGGCCGCATGCGCCGACTGACCGAACGTGCCGTGGAAATGGCCGATGTCTGCCTGTTCATGATTGACGCGCGCGCCGGGGTCCTGCCTGCGGATGAGGTCTTTGCAGATATTCTGCGTAAGAAGAACGCCAATGTGATCCTTGCCGCCAACAAGGGCGAAGGCAAAGCTGCCGATGCGACAATCCTGGAGGCCTTTTCACTGGGCCTTGGCGAGCCGATCCGCATGTCGGCCGAACATGGCGAGGGTCTGGGCGAGTTAGTGGATGTGCTGCGGCCGATCGCCGATGCGCACGAAGAACGCGCTGCGGCTGACGCGCCAGAAATTGACGTTGATGTCGGAGACGATGACGAGGATGCCGCCCGCGTCCCGACGAAGGCGCGGCCGTTACAAATTGCCGTTGTGGGCCGTCCAAACGCAGGTAAATCCACCCTGATCAACCAGATCCTTGGCGAGGAGCGCCTGCTCACTGGGCCAGAGGCCGGGATCACCCGCGATGCGATCTCTGTCCAGCAGGACTGGGGCGGGGTGCCGATGCGCATCTTTGACACCGCCGGTATGCGCAAAAAAGCCAAGGTGCAGGAAAAGCTGGAAAAGCTGTCCGTCTCTGACGGGCTGCGCGCGGTCAAATTCGCCGAGGTTGTCGTGGTCCTGCTCGACGTGGAAATTCCCTTTGAACAGCAGGACCTGCGCATCGCCGATCTGGCAGAACGTGAGGGCCGCGCCGTGGTTGTTGCCGTCAACAAATGGGACATCGAAGGCGAAAAGCAGAGCAAGCTGAAAGAACTGCGCGAAAGCTTTGAACGGCTGTTGCCGCAATTGCGTGGCGCGCCGCTTGTCACCGTCTCTGCCAAGACGGGCAAGGGGCTGGACCGGTTACAGCAGGCCATCATGCGCGCCCATGACGTCTGGAACCGGCGGGTGACGACGGCGAACCTGAACCGCTGGTTGACCGGCATGCTGGAACAGCACCCGCCACCGGCCCCGGGCGGCAAGCGCATTCGCATGCGGTACATGACGCAGGTCAAGACCCGCCCACCCGCATTTGTTGTGATGACATCCCACCCCGACCAGATGCCGGAAAGCTATAAACGCTATCTGGTCAATGGGTTGCGGGTTGATTTTGACATGCCGGGTACGCCGATCCGGCTGTACCTGCGTGATCAGGGGGACAAGAACCCTTACAAGGACAAGAAGTCTTCGCAGCCGTCACGTCTGTCCAAGCACCTTAAAAAGCGGGGGTCCGAGCGCTGACATCGGCAGGGCGTGTGACGCCCAGCAAGGCGATGATCCCGATGGCGGCCAGCGCCGATATGGT
>JAHDGO010000118.1:468-6594 GCA_020627605.1 Yoonia sp. | reverse complement strand
CCTGCAACGGTCTTTCACATGTGTTGAACCACAAGGAGAAACGCCATGTCAGTCGCTCCGGCCGTTCCTGACACCACCGTCCGCGCGGATCGTGGTTGGTACAAGCGCAACGAGATTGCGATCACCCCATGGCTGTTCCTGCTGCCCGCGATGATCTTCTTCGCGGTCTATGTGATCATCCCGATCGGACAGTCCTTCTGGATCTCCCTACATGAATGGGACGGTCTTGGCGAAAAGACCTGGGTCGGCACGGCGAACTACGAACGCCTGCTTGGCATCGGCGAACAGAACATGGACCGCAAGTTTCAGGTCTCTTTCTGGAACAACCTCAAATGGCTGATCCTCTATCTGCTGGCGATCCCTGCGGGACTGTTCATCGCGCTGTTCCTGAACCAGACGGTGACGGGCATCCGCTTTTACAAGTCGATGTTCTTCTTCCCCTTCGTGATCAGCCAGGTTGTTGTCGGTCTGGTGTTCAGCTGGTTCTACCTGCCACGCGAGGGTCTGCTTAACGCGGTGCTTGGCTTCTTTGGGGCGGGACCCGTCAATATTCTGGGTGATCCGACACTGGCCACCTACGGCATTATCGCCGCGGGCCTCTGGCCACAGACGGCCTATTGTATGATCCTGTATCTGACAGGTCTGAACGCTGTTGACCCCGAACAGGTCGAGGCCGCGCGCCTTGACGGTGCCAAGGGTCACAAGATGCTGTGGTATGTGATCCTGCCACAGTTGAAGCCTGCAACATTCATTGCCTTCGTGGTGACGATCATCGGCGCGCTGCGGTCTTTCGACCTGATCAGCGTGATGACAAACGGCGGTCCGTTCGGATCAACCCGTGTGCTGTCGTTCTATATGTTCGAGGAATCGCTGTCGGAATTCGGCTTCCGCATGGGCTATGGCGCAGCCATCGCTGTGGTGCTCTTCTTCATCATGCTCGGCTTTATCGTCTACTTCCTGTGGTCGATGTATCAGGACGAAAAGGGGGGACGCTAAATGTTTCCGACACCGCTCGAAAAAACCTCCCGCTCGTGGCAGATCTCATATCAGGTGTTGCTGCCGATCATGCTGATCATCTGGTTGTTGCCGCTGATCGCTGTGGCCAACTTCTCGATCAAGCCGGAGGCGGATTTCGTCAACGGCAACTACTGGGGTATTCCCAGCAGCTTTGATGCGTTTTCGAACTACGGCAAAGTTTTCCTTGAATCCAATATGCCGAAGTATTTGTGGAACTCTCTGCTGATCACCATTCCGACCGTGATCGGGGCGGTGGCCCTGTCCTGCATGGCTGGCTTTGCCCTTGGCATTTACCGGTTCAAAGGCAATCTGCTGATCTTTTTCATCTTCATTGCCGGTAACTTCGTACCCTTCCAGATCCTGATGGTGCCTGTGCGTGACCTGACGGTCAGCCTGAACCTCTATGACACCAAGCTGGGTCTGGTGCTGTTCCACGTCGCCTTCCAGACCGGGTTCTGCACGCTCTTCATGCGGAACTTCATCCGTGCGCTGCCTTTCCCGTTGATCGAGGCGGCCCGCGTCGAGGGGATCGCGGAATGGAAAATCTTCCTTTACGTGGTGCTGCCACTGATGAAGCCTGCGCTGGCCGCATTGGCCGTTTTGATCTTTACATTCATCTGGAACGACTATTTCTGGGCCGTAGTATTGACCCAGGGACCTGAGGCACAGCCAGTGACTGCCGGTATTACAGAATTCAACTCGCAGTTCCGGGCCGCCTATCATCTGATGAGCGCGGGATCGATTGTGGCAGCCCTGCCACCGGTCGCGATGTTCTTCCTGATGCAGAAACACTTTATCGCGGGTCTCACCCTCGGAGCCGTAAAGTAAGCGACCATGAACAGAACCTATCGTATCGACGATGGCCGTCAGACACTCGTTCTGGCGGCCCGAAACGACCGTTTGCCGGAAGTTGTCTATTGGGGGGCTTGCCTGCCTGAGGACGAAAACCTCGACACGCTGCATGCTGCCAATGTCATAGACGTGACAGGCGGCATGCTGGACGAAAACCCGGACCTGTCGATCTGCCCAGAAGCCACACGCAGTTTTCCCGGCCAGCCCGGCCTGATCGTGCGCGATACTGATGGTACGCCGCTGCTGCCCAAGTTCTGCTTTGAAAGTGCCGAACAGAACGGCACGCTGCTGCTGTCCTACAAGGATGCGGCCAATGGGCTGACCCTGACGGTCAGCTTTGTCAGCGATCCAGAAACTCATATCATCACCTGCCAGACCACGCTGGACGCCACCCGTCCTGTCCACCTGCACTGGCTGGCGGCCCCTGTCCTGCCTGGCCCACAGCAATCGGATGAGATGATCGACGTCTCTGGCCGCTGGTGTGGCGAGTTCCAGCTGTCGCGCACAGCCTGGGCCCCTGGCATGCGTTACCGCGAAAACCGGACAGGCCGCACCGGGCATGAACATTTCCCCGGTCTGATCGTCCCCTGCCGTGGGGCGACCAACACCAGTGGTGAGGCTTACGGGTTTCACTATGGCTGGTCAGGCGGCCACAGGATGATCGCCGAAGAGCTGCAGGATGGCCGCCGCCAGATCCAATGGGGTCATGCCGCGCGTATGGAAACAGAGCCATCCACGCAGTTCAAGTCAGCACCGCTTTACGTCGCATATTCTGACCGTGGTCTGAACGGTTGCGCCGTGGCGTTCCAGCGTCACTTGCGCGACCGCATCGTGACATGGCCTAAACCCTCTGCCCCGCGCCCGGTTCATTATAACTGCTGGGAAGCCGTCTATTTCGACCACAAGCTGCCGGTCCTGCAAGACATCGCCAATCGCGCCGCCGCCCTTGGCGCGGAACGCTTTGTGCTGGACGACGGCTGGTTCGGCAATCGCGACGACGACACCCGCAGTCTGTCAGACTGGACAGTGGACCCGCGCAAATATCCTGACGGGCTGAACCCGCTGATCGAACATGTCCACAGCCTGAACATGACCTTCGGCATCTGGTTCGAGCCTGAGATGATCAACGAAGACAGCGACATCCACCGTGCGCATCCCGACTGGGTGCTTGGCAGCGAGGATCAGACGCTGGGCCGCCAGCAAAAGGCGCTGAATATGGCCCTGCCGGAAGTGCGCGACTATCTGTATGAGCGCATGTCGGCGATCCTGTCTGCCCATGACATCGACTATATCAAATGGGATCATAACCGTGTGCTGCCGATGCCGGATGCGGCGCAGACACGCGGCTCTTACGCGCTGATCGACCGGTTGCGCGCGGCCTTCCCGAATGTCGAGATTGAAAGCTGCGCCTCTGGTGGTGGTCGCATCGATTTCGGCATCATGCAACGCACACAGCGGGTCTGGCTGTCAGACAGCAATGACGCGCTGGAACGGCTGCGCATTCAGCATGATGCGGCCCTGTTCCTGCCCATGGTTGTCACCGGCAGCCACGTTGGCCCGCGCCATTGTCACACGTCTGGGCGTCATCTGGATATTTCCTTCCGCGCATGGGTCGCAGCCCAGCGCCACATGGGGTTTGAGATGGACCCGCGCGAGCTGGACGAGGTTGAAACCGCCGTCCTGACCGAGGTCACAAGCTGGTGGAAGCACAATCGCCACTGGCTGCAGCGGGCTGATATCCTGCGGCTGGACAGTGCAGACCCCGCCGTCATCGCCGAACAGCAGTTGGCCCGCGAAAAGGACCGCTTTGTCGTTTTCGCAGGCAAGGCCGCGACCAGTTCGCAAATCGCGCCGCGCCCGCTGCGCCTGACGGGGCTGGACCCTGACGCGATGTACCGGGTCGATCTGCTGAACCGCAATTCGCTGCATCTGTTGTCGCGCGGGACACCCGCACTCAAGACGGACGCCCTGGAGCTTTCGGGCACCTATCTGATGCATAACGGGATCACCCTGCCGTGGTCATTCCCCGAACGGATGTGGGTGCTTGAAGGGCACCGTCTGTGACGGCCAGCTTTCATGACCTGAAAGACGCCTCGGTGTTCATCACCGGCGGCGGCAGCGGGATCGGCGCGGCCCTGACCGAAGGGTTTCTGGCACAAGGGGCCAAGGTCACCTTTGTCGGGCGGTCCGATGCCAATGCCTTCGCTGACGAGATGGCAGCCAAACATGGCCAGCGCCCGCATTTCATCCAGTGCGACGTTACGGACACCGACGCCTTGCAGGCCGCGATGGAAACTGCGGCTGATATGCAGGGCGGCCTTGATGTGCTGGTCAACAATGCTGCCAATGACATGCGCTATGACGCGCTGGAGCTGACGCCAGAGATCTGGGACGACAATCAGGCTGTCAATCTGAAAGCCTACTTCTTTGCCTGCCAGAAGGCCGGGCAACTGATGCAGCATCAAGGCGCTATCATCAACTTTTCGTCCATCACCTTCATGATGGGGGCAGCGGGCATGGTGCCCTATGTCACCGCCAATGCCGGGATCATGGGCATGACACGGGCCCTTGCCCGTGAATGGGGACCAAAGGGCCTGCGGGTCAATGCCATCGCACCCGGTTGGGTCTTTACCGACAAACAGGAAGAGCAATGGGCGACCCCTGAAAGCAAGGCGGAATTCCTGGACAAACAATGCCTCAAGACCTTTATGGAGCCTGCCGATATGGTTGGCGTCACGTTGTTTCTGGCCTCTGACAGTTCGGCCATGATGACAGGTCAGACGTTGGTGATTGATGCCGGGGTCATCGCACATTGACCGCGGATGCTGTCATCAAGGCAGACTGGATCGCGGTCGACTGGGGAACAACAAACATGCGCGCATGGGCGATGTCGGCGTCCAATGACGTGCTGTGTGCCACCCGGTCCGGGCAGGGCATGTCACAGATCAACCGCGATCAGTTCGAAACCGCCCTTCTTGATATGATCGGCCATACCATCGCAGGCCCGACAGAGGTGGTTGCCTGCGGTATGGTCGGATCGCGCGAAGGCTGGGTAGAGGCCCCTTACGACACCGTCCCCTGTCCTACGATGCCTGCAGGTTTTGCAGAGCCAAAAACCACAGACCCCCGTTTGCAGGTCTTTGTCATTCCGGGGATCAGGCAGGATAGCCCGCCTGACGTCATGCGCGGCGAAGAAACCCAGATCACCGGTTTTCTGGCGCGCAATCCCAACTGGGATGGTGTCATTTGCCTGCCGGGCACCCATACCAAATGGGTGCATATCAGCGCGAACGAGGTTGTCAGCTTTCAGACCTTCATGACCGGAGAGCTGTTTGCCGCGCTGTCACAGGGCACGGTGCTGCGTCATGCAGTGGCGCAGGACGGATGGGACGATGCCGCGTTCCACGACGGGCTTGATCAGTCACTGTCCAGACCTGAACGCCTGGCAAGCCGCCTTTTTACACTGCGGGCAGATCGCCTGTTGAACAACGCCGATCCTGTCGCGGCACGGGCGCATCTGTCTGGTCTCTTGATCGGAGCAGAACTGGCCGGGGCGAAACCCTATTGGCTGGGCCAGCAGATAGCCGTGATCGGTGAGGGCAAGCTCGCCAAGCTTTACGTCGATGCCCTTGCCACGCAGGCGGCCCCCGCCGTGCAGGTCAACGCGACAGAGATCACGCTTGCCGGGCTGACGGTCGCCCACAACCGTTTGAGGGGATAAGCCATGGATCGCCCCCTGATCGCCATCCTGCGCGGCATCACCCCCGCCGAAGCTGCACCCATCGCGGCAGCGCTGGTTGACAGCGGGATTACCCGCATCGAGGTGCCGCTCAACTCTCCGGACCCTTTTGACAGCATTGCCAATATGACTGCCGCATATGGCACAGCCGCCCTGATCGGTGCAGGCACTGTTCTGTCCGTCGAAGACGTTGGGCGCGTCGCCAATGCCGGCGGCAAACTGATCGTGTCACCCAACTGCGACCAGCGCGTGATTGTCGCAACCAAAACAGCCGGCATGCAAAGCTGGCCCGGTGTCATGACACCCACCGAATGTTTCACAGCCCTGAAATCCGGGGCGGACGGGCTGAAAATCTTTCCGGCCAACCTGTTGGGGCCGGCCGGGATCAAGGCGATCCGCGCGGTCTTGCCAGCAGGCACGCAGGTCTTTGCAGTTGGTGGCGCTGATGCCAGCAACTTTGGCGCCTGGATTGCGGCCAGCGCCGATGGTTTCGGGATCGGTTCAGCGCTCTACAAGCC
>JAHDGO010000118.1:0-458 GCA_020627605.1 Yoonia sp. | reverse complement strand
AGGTCAGCGCACGCGCGCGCGATATCGTTGCCGCCTATGACGCGGCAATCGCATGATCTACGACGCCACACAGTGCCAATTGGGTGAGGGTCCGCTGTGGCACCCCGAACGGGCAGAACTCTTCTGGTTTGATATTCTTGGCAAGCGGCTGCACTACCGCGACAGCCACTGGCAATTTGACGATTTTGTCAGCGCGGCAGGCTGGGTCGACGACAGCAGCCTGCTGGTCGCCACCGACAACGCGATCCGGCACCTTGATCTGACGACCGGCGATCACCGCGTCATCGTCGATCTTGAGCCTGACAATCGCGTCACACGCTCAAATGACGGCCGGGCGGACCCGCAGGGCGGGTTCTGGATCGGCACAATGGGGATTGAAGCCGAGAAAGAGGCTGGCGCGATCTACCGTTATTTTCGAGGCACGCTGCGCAGGCTTTTCGGCAATCTGACGATCCCGA
>JAHDGO010000117.1 GCA_020627605.1 Yoonia sp. | reverse complement strand
ATGCGCAATCCGCATCACGTCCGCGACCTCTTGAGTGGTGCCAGGACGGACGACAACGGCGGGGTTTAGCGTGTAGTCGCCGGTCCAATCCTTTTGCCATTTTGCGGTGGCATCACCGGTCAGCACATTGTCTGCACCAATCGCTGCAATCAAATCCTGTAACACCGCCATGATAGTCCTCCCCCGCGCTAAAGGCACGCTACTGCCATGGCCAAGAACAGGAAAGCCCCGCGCGATTTCTTTTGGTCAAAAATACCTCGGGGGTTTGGGGGCTGGCCCCCAATACACCGCTCAAAAACTAGCAGCAGACGCCAAGTCGGGCGAAAGACGACGTACAGCCTCACTGTGCAGACATAGGGTAAAAATGGTGGCGTGGGGGAGATTTGAACTCCCGCACTCAGCGTGGCTTGCGCAGCAAACGCGCCAAGTCGGGCCAAAAGCGAAGAACGGCCTCTCAGCGCAAGAATAGGGTGAAAAATGGTGGCGTGGGGGAGATTTGAACTCCCGACCTAACGATTATGAGTCGTTCGCTCTAACCAACTGAGCTACCGCGCCGGACCACGAGCGTCCGATTACGCAATGGGGGCAGGGCTGTCAAACCGATTCTGGTTTGACGCCCCGGAAATCCCGTTGCACCTAGTCATAGCGCAACTCGGTCGCTTTGCCGCGAAAGATTGTATAGGCTAGTATCGTGTAGCCAAGGATCGTCGGCAGGACGATGCAGGTGCCAATCAGGATGATGAACAGGCTCTCCGGCGCGCTCGCCGCCTCGTAAATGGTGATCTGTTCGGGCACGACGTAAGGGTAAAAACTATAGGCCATCCCGCCGAATGCCATCACCCACAGCAACGTCGCGGCAAAGAACGGCAGCCATGAATAGCGGTCTTCAGCAAAGGGCATCTTGCGCAGCATCGACCAGAGCCACACAATCAACAGCGCAGAGGCGATGGGCAGCGGCGCAAGATACAGCGCCTCTGGCCAGTTGAACCATTTGTCGAAGATGCGGCTGCTGACAAAGGGCGTGGCCATGGAAATCGCCCCGATCCCCAGCACCAGCCCCCAGATGCCACCCTTGGCCCAGTCCACTGCCTTTGTCTGCAACACGCCTGCGGTTTTGTGGATCACCCAGGTCGCCCCGATAAAGCTGTAGCCGACGGTCAGAAACACCGCCGTCAGCAGGGCAAAGCCCACATGCGACCATGTCCAGGTCAGCCCCATCACATACATGCCCAGCATGAAACCCTGCGAAAGGGACGTCATCAGCGAGCCGGTGAAAAACAGGTTGTTCCACAGCTGTTTGTGCGGTGCCGGGGCCTTGGCCCGAAATTCAAACGCCACACCGCGCAGGATCAGCCCGATCAGCATGATCGCCACCGGCAGGTACAGCGCCGTCAGAATAGCGCCGTGGGCCGAAGGGAAAGCCACCAACAGCAGACCCACCGCCAGCACCAGCCATGTTTCATTGGCGTCCCAGAACGGCCCGATCGAGGCGATCATCTTGTCCTTTTCTGCCTCATCGGCAAATGGGAAAAGCACGCCAACGCCAAGGTCGAACCCGTCCAGCACCACATAGATCAGGATCGACACCCCCATCAGGGCTGCAAAGACGAAAGGCAGCCAGATGGTCGGGTCACCGAAGGTATTCATATCTGTCTACTCCGCTGCCACGGCTTTGGGGGCCGCTTTGGGTGATGGCGGGATGCGTGATCCGATGTCCTCACCGCGTGACGCTTTGCGCGCCAGATAGAAGATCACGTAGATATAGGCGCCCAAGAGGATCGCGTAGATCGCAAGATAGGCGATCAATGTTGACAGGACCATCGGGGCAGGCACATCGGCCACCGCCTCTTTCGTGGTCATGACGCCCTGCACCAGCCATGGCTGGCGACCAATCTCTGTCGTGTACCAACCGGCCAGGGTGGCGAGCCAGCCGCTGAAGCTCATGCCGACAAGGGCATAAAGCATCGGCTTTGGCAGGCCTTCGATGCCGCGCTTCTTGCGCAGGATCATGAAAGAGGCCGCCCAGCTGACCAGCAGCATCAGCATGCCGGTGCCGACCATCACGCGGAACGACCAGAAGACCGGGCTGACGCGCGGGTGCAGCACCTCGCCATCGTCGGTGACAAATTCATTCAGGCCTTTCACCTCACCATTCCAGTCATGGGTCAGGATGAAAGAGGCGAGTTTCGGGATACCGATCTCAAACCGGTTTTCGCGGGCTTCTTCGTCAGGGATGGCAAACAGGATCAGTGGCACGCCGGTGCCGGTTTCCCAGTTGCCTTCCATCGCGGCCACTTTTGCAGGCTGATATTCCTTGGTGTTCAGGCCATGCATGTCGCCCACCAGAATTTGCACGGGGATCAACAGCGCGGCCGCAAAAACAGCTGTGCGCAGCGCCACCCGCACGCCTTCGGTGCGCCCGCCAATGAGCCAGCGGAAGGCGCTGACACCGGCAATCAGGAAGCTGACAGTCAGGAAGCTGGCCAGCACCATATGAGCAAAGCGGTAAGGCATTGAGGGGTTGAAAATAATCGCGGACCAGTCTGTCGCATGGGCGACACCGTCAATCATTTCAAAGCCTTGTGGCGTGTGCATCCACGAATTGAGGACGATGATCCAGAAGGCTGACATCATTGTGCCGAAGGCAACAAGGAAGGTCGCCAGCGTATGCAGCCAGTTGGGCACACGGCTGAAACCAAACAGCATGATGCCGAGGAACACCGCCTCCAGAAAGAAGGCTGTCATCACCTCATAGGCCAAGAGCGGCCCGGCCACGTTGCCGACCTTTTCCATAAAGCCCGGCCAGTTGGTGCCGAACTGAAATGACATGGTGATGCCGGACACGACACCCATGGCAAACGACAGGGCAAAGATTTTCACCCAGAAGCGATAGGCCTCCATCCAGCGTTCCTCGCCAGACCGGTTGTAGCGCACCTTGAAGTAAAGCAGCACCCAGCCCAGGGCGATGGTGATCGCCGGGAAAAGAATGTGGAACGAAATATTCGCCGCAAACTGTATGCGCGAGAGGAGGAGGGTTTCCATGACGGACCTTCAGTTTTCCAATTTATCTGTTGAAGCTGATATATGCCGTTTTTGCACAAAGTCAGGCAGGTGCGACAGCAGGGCGCGGGGCCGACCTGCTATGTCATATCATGTCGCCGGTCCGGTGGCGCCGTCCTACCGCTTCTTGTCCAGCCGCCAGGTGGTTTGCTGGTGATAGGGCGCGTCAGGTGTCACCGTGATTGACGGGAAATGCGGGTTGTTGGGGGCATCCGGCCAGCGCTGCGGCTCTATCACCAGCCCTTCATAGACCTCTTGGCCCGGTCGGGCGAGGCCGCAGGCGTCATGGATCTGCACGCCCGGTTCCGTTGTGGCGACCGTCAGCGCCAGCCCCGATGCCCCGGTCAGCCACAGCACATCACGCAGCGGCGCGGGCGCGTCAGACAGACAGAAATTATGGTCAAGCGCAGGCGCGCCTGGATGCGGCTGACTTGGGTTGCGGAAATCCATCGGGGTATCCGCCACGTCCACGACCTCGCCAGTGGGGCAGTTGTAGGCGTCAAGCGGCAGAAAACAGTCAGCGGCGATGCGCAGGCTGTGGCCGTCCCATGTGGGGGTGCCATCAAGGTTCCAGTAGATGTGACTGGCAAAGTTCATGCAGGTGGTGGTGTCTGTGACCCCGTCCAGCGTCATGGTCAGGGTCGCCGGGGCCGTGACAGCATAGGTCACGGTCAAGGTGCGGTTGCCCGGCAGTCCGGCCATCCCGTCGGGCATGGTCAGGCGTAGTGTGACGCTGTCGTCGCATTGCGCTGTGACCTGCCAGACCTGACGGTGCACGCCCTCATCGCCGGAATGCAGGTGCGTCCGGCCACCTTCGTTGCGTTGCAACTCATACATCATGCCATCAAGCCGCACGCGCGCGTTGCTGATCCGGTTGGCGATGGGGCCGACGATTGATCCGAAATACCCCATCTTGTCCTCATAATCGGCCAGCCGGTCACTGCCGAGTGTCAGACTATGCGCCACCCCGGCCAGCCGGATGTCCTGCACAATCGCGCCATAGGTCAGGACGGTGACCTGCAGATCACCTGCGCCAATGGTCACGGCGGTGACATCCCTGCCGTCGGCGGTGGTGCCAAAATGGGTCATGTCAGCGGCTCCCAATGGACACCGGCGGCGGGGATGGTTGTGCCCTCCCACGTCAGCGGGGCGGTGGTGTAGTTGAAATAGAACCGATGCGTATCCGTGTCGCGCACCCGCAGGCCGTCTGGCAGTTTAGTCGTGGTCAGACCAAGCTCTGCACAGGTGGCGGAAACGATCATGTCAAAGGTGTCAGGGTCAGGCCAGCCAGCAAGATAGCGCAGATGATCCGACCCCATAATTGCGGGCTGACCGCTAGCGGTCTTGGCCAGCACTGGCGCGTTGCCTTCCAGATGCTCAAACCAGTGGCGGAACGTGCCGCCTTCGGTCAGCGGGATCGCGTCAGCAGGTGGCATGCTTTCGGTCAGGGTGACGCTGATATCCAGCCCCGGCAGATCGGGGCCAAGGGGTGTAGGGATCGCAAGTTCATCCGTTTTGGTGTCACTGCGCGGGCCGATCAGGGCGATGCCTTCGAAGCGGCCCAAGGCCGCGCGCAGAGGATCGGACAACCGCATGATGCCGGGGGCCAGCACCAGTTTGTAATCTGACAGATCAGCCACATCAGGCGGCAGGATATCGACGTTCAGCCCGGCCCGGCGCAGCGCGCCATAGGCGGCAAAGGCAAGGCGGAACATCTCGAAGTCGGCGCCTTGCGGCTGGGCATTCCACGCCCATGCGCTCTCGTAGTCAAAGACGAGTGCAGCCTGCGATCTTGCAGTCCCGGCATTGGGCAGGTCGGCAATTTCATCCGCCACCTGACGCGCCTCTGCCAGCGCGGGCGCCGGGGCGCTGTCGGGCCGCAAAAGCCCCGCGTGCATCTGTTCCTGCGCAAAGGGCGCCTGGCGCCAGCGGAAATAGCAGACGGTCTCTGCCCCATGGGCAAAGGCCTCCCACGCCCAAAGGCGGGCCATGCCGGGCAGGGGGGCGGGGTTGTAGGGGGCCCAGTTGACCGGGCCGGGCTGCTGTTCCATCACCCAAAGCCGTCCCTTGCCCACTGCGCGGTAAAGGTCGTGATGAAAGGCCTGCATGTCAGGATGGCCCTGCCGCAGGAAGGCCTGTTTGAATTCCGGCGTGCCTTCCAGCCGGTCCGACAGAAAGCCAATCGGGTAACTGTCCCAAGACGCGATATCGAGGTCCGCGCCGACCTTCCAGTGATCAAAGGTGGTGATCCGGCCCATGTAGTTGTGGATCAACGGCGCATCAGAATGGCGGCGCAGCACATCGGCCTGCACCTTGTTGAAGGCCACCACCTGATCAGAGCTGTAGCGTTGAAACGCCAGTTGATGCGGGTGGTTGGGTTCGGTCACCGTCAGATTGGGCAGGTCGATCTGGTCAAAGCTGTCATATTCCATCGACCAGAACACATTGCCCCACGCCCGGTTCAGCGCATCGGGGCTTTGGTATTTCTGCGCCAGCCAGTCCTGAAAGCCCTTGCGGGCCGCATCCGAGTAGCTGAGCGTCGTGTCGTGGCAGTCGTATTCATTGTCGATCTGCCAGGCGGCAATATGGGGGTTCTCGCCATAGCGTTTGCCCATGATCTCGGCAATGCGGCGGCATTCCTCGCGGTAGCCAAGATGACTGAAATCATAATGGCGGCGCGAGCCGAATTTGCGCGGATGCCCCTGCGCGTCAACGGCCAGCATGTCGGGGTGTTTGTCCACCATCCAGCGCGGTGGGGTCGCGGTCGGTGTGCCGAGGATGATTTTCAGGCCCGCACCGCCGAGCACGTCAATCGCACGGTCCAGCCAGTCCCATGTGAAATGGCCCGGTGTCGGTTCCATCCGGCTCCACCCGAATTCGCCGATGCGCACCCATGTCAGGCCGGTGGCGACCATCTGGGCGGCGTCTTCGGCCCATTGATCCTCTGGCCAGTGTTCGGGGTAGTAGCAAACGCCAAGTGTCCGGTTCATGGCAGTCCTCTTTCAAGCGCGGTCAGATGCGGCGGTAGTGCAGATCAAAGCACGACGCGGTGTTCCCTTTGACCGGTGTAGCGCGTGGTTGTGCTATATGTCTTGCCTTCGGCCTCTCCTGCAAGTCCCACAGCGGCAGAGGTGCAAAAAAGCGTGCGGTAATCTGCGCCGCCAAAGGCCGGGCACGTTGTTTGTTGGGCGGCGAAACTGAAACTTTCAATCAGGCGACCGTCGGGCCCGTATGCGGCCACCCGGCTGGCGCCCCACTGCGCGTTCCAGAGGTTGCCGTCAGCATCAACGACAGCCCCGTCAGGATGATACTCAGTGCCGCGCAGATCAATATGAACCGATGGGTCACCGGTGGGCCAGCCTTCGTTGTCCAGCGCGACCTGCATGATCATCTGCGTTGGCGTATCGCAGAAATAGGCGTTCCGCCCATCAGGGGCGAAACAGATTGCATTCGGGATCGTCAGATTGCCGAAAAGCCTGCGCAGCGTGCCACGATAATAACGGTAGATCGCGCCGGCCTCTTTCTCGGCTTCAATCCCCATGGTGCCGATCC
>JAHDGO010000116.1 GCA_020627605.1 Yoonia sp. | reverse complement strand
GGCGCAAAAACGGTTTGCCTTCCGCGCAGAGACCGGCGGCGCGCGCGCCATGGGCATTTATGCCGCGACGCAAGTGGCGAGCCTTGCGGTTGTGTCCACAGTCTCCAGCCGGTTTGTCAGTCAGGATTTCATGCGCGACACGGCCCTCTACCTTGGCACGGCGGGGGCTGCGGCGGTTGTCAGCTATCTGATTTGCAGATTCGTGATTTTCAGGTCGCCGGGGTCAGACGCGCAATAAAATGCAGTTTGCGGCCAAAGACCCATGACAGGGGTGCGGTGTAAAGCGGGACCTTGGTTTCAAACACATCTGTCGCCAGACCAGCGGTATCGAACCAGCGATTCCAGTCGCGGCGCGGGGCGTAGTTATAGGGCAGCACCACGCCATGCGGTGCATTGCCCACCCAATCCATCGCGCGCAATGTCAGGTGGTCCAGCCCGTTTTCGCTCAGGTGGTCTTTGATGATCACGGCCTTGCGGGCAACGCGCGCGGCCTCGCTGATCAGGATCTGGGGATCATCGGTGTGGTGCAGCACGTCAACAAAGGTCACGACATCAACGCTGTTGTCATCCATCGGGATGGTTGTGCCGTCAAAGAGCGTCACCGGTATGTGAATGGTGCCGCGTTTCATGATGTCGATGCCGGTAACGGTAATGCCCTTGCCACGTTCGCCGATCATCTTGGCGATCTGCCCGTCACCGGTGCCGACATCCAGCATCTGCGCATCATCCGGCAGCAGCGCGCCAATCTGGTTGACGAGCACCTGTACCCGCCGGTTGAAGACAAGCGTCTCGTGAATTTGGCCGATAGATTTCTTGAACATCGATGATCTTTCTGCGGGGCCTCGGTGGCCAATCGTGGTTGTTGCCGTTGCGAAGGTAAAGCACGCCATATCCGTTAATTGTTGCTTTTGGCAGAACTGTGGTGAATTGACGTTGCAATTGAGACTGTGTCGCGGCTTTGCTGCGCGGCAGAGTAGGGCAGGACAGGCGCGATGGCGTATCTTTTGGGTGTGGACACTGGCGGTACATATACCGATGCCGTGGTGCTGGATGAGGCGGCCGATCAGGTGATCGCAACCGCCAAGGCCCTGACCTCGCGCCCTGATCTGGCGCTGGGTGTGGGTGCGGCGATTGATGCCGCCATGGCAGAGGCCAAGGTCCCCGCGGCGGACATCGCGATGGTTTCGCTGTCCACCACTTTAGCCACCAATGCGCTGGTCGAGGGACAGGGCGGGCGTGTGGCGCTGATCGCGATTGGATTTGCGGCGGGCGATCTGACCCGCGCAGGGTTGCAGGATGCGATGCGCGGTGATCCGGTCATTCGTTTGACGGGGGGCCATAACCATGCAGGGGCCGAGGCACAGCCGCTCGACCTTGATGCGCTGCGGGCCGCTCTGGCTGACCTGCCCGGCGGCATCACCGCCTTTGCCGTCGCCGCCAGCTTTGCCACCCGCAACCCCGCCCATGAGATCGCAGCGCGCGATCTGATCCGTGATCTGACCGGTAAACCTGTCAGTTGCTCCCACGAGCTGAGCCAGGCACTGGGCGGTCCGAAACGCGCATTGACGGCGGTGCTGAACGCGCGGCTGATCGGGATGATCGACCGGCTGATCAGCGCGTGTGAGGGGCATCTGGCGCGGCTGGAAATCCCGGCCCGCCTGATGGTGGTGCGCGGCGATGGGGCGCTTGTGTCAGCCGCCGTGGCCCGCGAAAAACCGATCGAAACGATCCTGAGTGGGCCTGCGGCCTCTATCGCGGGGGCACGCTGGCTGACCGGGGAAACCGACGCCATGGTCAGTGATATCGGTGGGACAACCACAGATGTCTGTCTGTTGCGTGATGGCCGCCCCAAGATTGACCCGCAAGGCGCGCAGGTCGGCCCGTTCCGCACCATGGTAGAGGCTGTGGCGATGCGCACCACCGGTCTTGGCGGCGACAGTGAGGTGCATGTGGTCGAGGGGTTGCAGGCCGCGCTGCGACTGGGTCCGCGCCGCCTGATGCCGATTGCGCTGGCCGCCCATCACTATCCTGCATTGGTGCACCGCGTGCTGGACCGTGCGCTGTCGCAAGAGGTCCCTGCCGGGGACGGCGGGCAGTTTGTGATCCCGCAGTGGGATGCCATCCCTGACGGTTTGGATGAAAGAGAGGCGCGCGTCGCCGCGCGTCTGGCCGATGGCCCCTTGCGGTTGGGTGAGGCTGTCACGACGCGGATGGAAAGCCCGGCACTGGCGCGCATGGTGGCGCGCGGGCAGATCATGCTGGCGGGTGTCACGCCGTCTGATGCTGCCCATGTCTTGGGACTGGTCGATGCATGGGACGCTGACGCTGCACGCAAGGCGCTGACCCTTTTTGCCCGTCGCCGCAGCGGGGCGGGCAACCAGATTGCCGACAGCGCTGACACACTGGCCCGCCGCATCGTGGATCAACTGACCGCGCAGACCGCGGATTGCCTGCTGCAGGCCGCCTTTGCCGAGGATGATCAGGGGTGGGGTGATCCGGCAACGCTGGCCCGTCATCCGCTGAGCCTTGCCGGTCTGGACGGGCACAGCGGGCTTGTCGCGATCCGGATGCGTCTTGGTGTGCCGGTGATCGGCCTTGGTGCCTCTGCCGCGACATACTACGGGGCAGTGGGGGCGCGGTTGGGCACGCGAATGGTGCTGCCAGCCCATGGTGGTGTGGCCAATGCGATTGGTGCCGTCGTGGGGCAAGTGCAGATGCAGGCCTCAGGTACCGTCAGCAGCGCCGGTGAAGGGGCCTTTGCCGTCCATCTGCCGGGCGGGCCGCAGGTCTTTGCCGACAAGGACACAGCCCTTGCCACGCTGGAGGCCCATCTGAGCGCTGAGGCCGGGGCGAAGGCCAGTGCCGCGGGGGTCGAGGATATCCGTTTTGCCGTGAGCCGCGACATCAGAGAGATCGAGGTCGAGGGCCGTGCAATGTTTGTGGAGGCGCAGTTGCGGGTCGAGGCGAGCGGTCGCCCCCGGATTGCATGACATCTCTGGCCCCAGACAGATGGTTCACAAGCCGATAGCATTTGCGTAGAAGCGCGCGATGCATTTTGACGTCCCCGCCCTTGGCTGGCTGTGCCATGCCGCGTGACCTGATCACCCAGATTCTGCGCTTTGGCGCGGTGGGGGCTGTCGGCTTTGTTGTCGATGGCGGGCTGTTGTGGCTGTTCCTGTCGCTTGATCTGTCGCCCTATCTGGCGCGGGCGCTGTCATTTCCGGCGGCGGTCATGGTGACCTGGGCGCTGAACCGCAACTGGACCTTTGCCGTGACAGAGGGGGCCAGCCGCAAGGCAGAGCTGCAGCGGTACTTTGGCGTTCAGGTGGTTGGCAACCTGACCAACTATGCGGTCTATTCGCTGATCCTTGCGCTGTTCGGGACCGCCAGTGCGACGATCTTTGCGGCATTCGTGATCGGGTCCTTTACCGGGTCTTGCCTGAATTTCATCGGGGCTAAGGTTTTCGCCTTTCGCTAGACGCGGGATATTTGTGTCAAATGCGGGTTACATCGTCACATTCCTGTCAGGTGAATTGCGTCATCCGGTCGCATGCGCCACAAGGGTGCAAAATTTCGGACCCGCATCATGCTTGACCGCCACGCCCGCCAGATCATTGATCCGCCGCTGAACCAGATCGGGGCAGGGCTGGCCGCGCGCGGGTTCACCGCAGATGGTGTGACGCTGATCGGGCTGGGCCTGGGTCTGTGTGCTGCGTTGCTGATCGCGCTGGGTGCGCCGGTCTGGGCGCTGATCCCGCTATTGGCCAGCCGTGTGGCTGATGGGCTGGACGGGGCCGTGGCCCGGGCGACCCGCAAGACCGACTTTGGCGGTTATCTGGATATCGCGGCTGATTTTCTGTTTTACGGGGCGATCCCGCTTGCCTTTGTGCTGCATGATCCGGCGGCCAACGGGGCGGCAGGGGCGTTCTTGCTGACCTCGTTCTACTTCAATGGCACCAGCTTTCTGGGATTTGCCATTCTGGCTGAAAAGCATGGTCACACGACCAGCGCGCAAGGGCAAAAGTCGCTCTATTACTCCAACGGCATTCTGGAAGGGACAGAGACGATTGTCTTCTTTGTGGCCCTTTGCCTGTTTGCCACCTCCTTCGCCCCGCTGGCATGGATTTTTGGCAGCTTGTGCTTTGCCACAGCCGCCCTGCGCATCCATGCTGCGCGCAAGATTTACACCACCTAAGAGGACACAACCGATGAAACATCTCGCCGTTTTGGCTGCACTGCTGGCCCCGGTGCCCGCGCTGGCCGATATCGACCCCGCAAACTGGGATGCCGTGACGGCAGAGGCAGAAGGCCAGACCGTCTATTGGAACGCGTGGGGTGGCTCGACCACGACCAATGATTTCATTGCCTGGGTCGGCGCGCGCGTGATGGAAGACTACGGCGTCACGCTGGAACACGTAAAGCTGACCGATACCGCCGATGCCGTGACCCGCGTGCTGTCGGAAAAGCAGGCTGGCGAAAACGACGACGGCGCCATCGACATGATCTGGATTAACGGCGCGAATTTTGCCGCGATGAAAGAGGCCGATCTGCTGTTCGGTCCCTATGCCGAGCAACTGCCGAATTGGGCCTTTGTCGACGCCGAAGGCAAGACCGTGCAGACCGACTTTACCGTTCCGGTTGAAGGCTATGAAAGCCCCTGGGCCATGGCGCAGGTGGTCTTTGTCCATGACACTGCCGATATGCCGGACACGCTGGGATCAATGCAGGCATTGCTGGATTGGACCGCCGCAAACCCCGGTCGCTTCAGCTATCCGCAGCCGCCTGATTTTCTGGGGACCACGTTTCTGAAACAGGTGTTGGTTGATATCCTGCCTGATCCGTCCGTGCTGGCCGCACCTGCGACGGATGAAAACTATGCCGAGGTGACGGCCCCACTGTGGGATTACCTTGATGCGCTGACGCCGAACCTCTGGCGTGAGGGGAAGGCCTATCCGGCCACCGGCACCGCCATGTTCCCGCTGATCGCTGACGGCGAGCTGGATTTGTCGATTTCCTTCAGCCCGGGTGCCGCGTCCACGGCGATTGCAAACAATGAACTGCCGCCAAGCGTGCGGACGTTTGTGCTGGACAAGGGCACAATCGGGAATGCCTCTTTCGTGGCGGTGCCCTACAACTCTGGTTCCAAGGCGGGGGCGATGGTTGTTGCCAACTTCCTGATGTCGCCAGAGGCGCAGGCGCGCGCGCAGGATCCTGCGATTTTGGGCTACGGTACCGTGCTGAACATGGATGCACTGTCGGATGATGACCGGGCGCTGTTCGATGCGCTGGAACTGGGTGTCGCCACCCTGTCGCCGGCCGAACTGGGCACCGTCCAGGCAGAGCCGCACCCAAGCTGGGCGACACGCATCGCTGACGACTGGATGACACGCTACGGCGTCGCCCAGTAAACATTGGTGCGGCGAGTGAAACGCAGTCCCGGGGCACACCCGGGACCTTTGCCACTGTGCGGGGGACCCGGATCATGTCCGGGTCTGCGTCGTTCATGACACGCCGCCGCTTTCTGCCATTCCTGCCGGTCTTGACCCTGCTGGCGATGCTGGGCCCTGTGGCCGCCGGGCTTTATGGCACGGTCCTGCCTGCCTTTGGCCATCTGCCTGCGGCAGGGCTGACCGGTCCGTCGCTGGAGCCATTTCGTGACTTGCTGGATTGGGCAGGCCTGCCGCGTGCGATGCTGCTGTCGGTGACAACCGGTGTGCTGGCGACGGTCATCTCGCTCGGCATCGTGATGCTGATCACGGCGGGCTGGTCAGGGACAAAGCCCTTTCGCGCGCTGGAACGCGCCTTGTCACCACTGCTGTCTGTGCCCCATGCGGCGGCGGCCTTTGGTCTTGCCTTTCTGATTGCGCCGTCCGGCTGGCTGTCGCGGATCGCCTCGCCAACCCTGACCGGGTGGGAGCGTCCGCCAGACCTGCTGATCGTGCAGGACACCTGGGGTCTGACGATGACCGCCGGGCTGGTCATCAAAGAGGTGCCCTTTCTGTTGCTGATCACGCTGGCGGCCCTTGGGCAGGCGGATGCGACCCGCAGTGTCACCATCGCGCAGGCACTGGGCTATGGCCGTGTCACCGGCTGGCTGAAAACAGTGTTCCCGCGGGTCTATGCCCAGATCAGGCCACCGATCTATGTGGTGCTGGCCTATGCGATGTCGGTTGTCGATGTGGCGGTCATTCTGGGGCCAAACACGCCACCGTCATTGTCGGTGCAGATCGTGAAATGGATGTCTGACCCTGACCTTGCCATGCGCCTTGTCGGGGCGAGCGGTGCGCTGGTGCAACTGGCGCTAGTGATCGCAGCCCTGCTGGTCTGGCGGCTTGGCGAACATCTGGTGGGCCGTCTTGGGCAACGCTGGATCGCATCTGGTGCGCGTGGCCGGGCGGATGGTCTGGTGGCCCATGGCGCGCTGGCTGCCGGCACCATCTGCGCGCTGAGCGTTCTGCTGGGGCTGATCGTGCTGGCGATCTGGTCGTTCGCGGGGTTCTGGGGGTTCCCCGATGCCCTGCCTGACGCGTTTACATGGCGCAACTGGATGCGCTTTGGCCCCGGCACGCTTGAGGCGCTGGGTGAGACTGCGCTGATTGCCGTCACCGTCGCGCTGATCGCGCTGATCCTGACCATC
>JAHDGO010000115.1 GCA_020627605.1 Yoonia sp. | reverse complement strand
CACGCCCCGGACCTGATCCGGGGCCTCTCCCTCAACCCACGCCGGGGTCCCGGGTCAAGCCCGGGACGTGGGCCCACATCCATACCTCCGCATACGTACACCAACTGTATGCCTTCCATCCCCACCATCCCGCGCTATCTTCCCCCACATGCGCACCCTTCTCCTCGCCCTCACCCTTGCCACCCCGCTGGCCGCCCAGCAGATCGAAACGGACCTCGAACTTGTGCTGCTCGCCGATGCCTCAGGCTCTATCGACGCGGACGAACTCCTCTTCCAGCGCCAGTCCTACGCCGCCGCGATCACCGATCCGGCGGTCGTGTCGGCCATCGAAAACACGCTCTACGGCTCTATCGCGGTCACCTATGTCGAATGGGCGCAGAACCAGGCGACGGTGGTGGACTGGACGATCATCGCGGATATGGACAGCGCCACGCGTTTTGCCGCAGCATTGATCGGGCCGCCCCGGCAGGCCAGCGGGCGCAATGCCATAGGCTCTGCCCTGCTCTATGGGATGGATCAGATAGAGGGTAATGATATCAATGGTTTCCGCCGGGTGATCGACTTTTCCGGCGACACGATGGGCAACAGCTATGGCCCGCCCATCACGGTGGCGCGGGATCAGGTTGTCGCCGCTGGCATCACGATCAACGCCCTGCCGATCCTGCGCGACGGGCGTGCCTCGGCCATGGGGCTGCCGCAGTTGTATCAGGACAACATCATTGGCGGGCCCAACGCCTTTGTCATGCCCGCCGGCGAAGGGCCGGAGTTCACGGACGCCGTGCGCCGCAAACTGATCTTGGAAATCGCAGGCACGACACCACAGACGGACTATGCCGCCGTGCTGCTGTCAGACTAGCGCAGGGTCAGATTGCCAAGCGCCGCGCGGATCACGCTGTTGGTGTCATCGCTGTCGCCAGACACGGCCAAACCCACCAGCGCGCCCTTTTGCCCGCCAAACGCACGGGCGTAATCAGCCGCCAAGTCCACGTTTTCATTGAAAGAACCCGTGCCAGCCTGACGCAGCGCGATGGTCACGCCCTGCCCCGATGGGCCGTAGGGCGACGGGATCACCTGACCGCGCGCATGGTTGCCGCCAAAGGCGTATTGGATGATCCGCACGTCGGAATTGCCCAGAAGGCTGCGGATGTTTGCGCCCTGCAGGCTGGGGGCCACGGCCTCTGGCACAAACACGAAATAGAGCGAGATATTGCGGTCATCCCCGCCCTTCTGGGCCAGTGATGTGGCGGGCACGCTTTCGCTGACGGTCCAGCTCCAGCTGGCGCCATTGGCCCCCCAGTCGCCCTGCGGCACGCGGGTCCAGGCGATCGAGACAGAGCCGTCAGACACCATGTTGAGGTTCTGACCAAAGCTGTAGTCGTTGGAGCTGAACAGCGACAGCCGCTGTTCCTGCCAGCCGCTGGAGAAACTGACAGGGCCAGCCGTGGCAGCAGCGGCAGTGGACAGGGCAAGAACGGTTGAAAGCAGAATACGCATATGGGCCTCCTGAGGCGTGATTTGACGCTAGATCTACTGCAAGCGCGCCCATCGCACAGGGGGTGATACGTGTTTTCACGCAATTGTCAGGCAGGGTTACCGCTGGATGCTCTCCAGATAATCGGTCAACAACAGCAGCGTCATCGGCACCGGCGTGCCCAGTCCATCCTCTTCCACGATCACCACCTCACCCAGATCGCCTGCCCCAAACTCGGGCATGGCGGTGCTGAAATGCGGGTCGCGGGACAGCCCGTCAATGATGCTCATCACCTGATCGCGCGGGAAGGTGCCGCCATTGCGCGCGGCCAGACCTGCCAGATCAGGGGCGACCACGCCAATGGCGCGGGCCGCCGGGCCGTCACCGGTCGCATCCGGGCCATGACAGCTGGCGCAATTGTCCAGATAGGCCGCGCGCCCGTCCTGTGGTTCCTCCACGCAGGCCCCAAGGGCGCAGATGGCCAAAAGGATGATCGTCCGCATGTCATGCTCCTTTGTTGTCTTGCCCAAACTGGCATTGAACCAGACCGGCATTGCACCAGACTGGCATTCAACATGGACCGGGTCTTTGATCTGGGTCAGTCTGGCGGCAAGAGACGCAAAGGAACACCAAATGTTGCACCATGCCCTGATTATGCTTCTCGCCGGGATCGGCATTCCTGTCCTTGCGGCCCTGAATGCCGCGCTGGGGCGCAGTATAGGGTCCCCTGCCGTGGCCGCCACCGTGCTTTTTGTCGTGGCTTTTGCGACGGCCGCCAGTGTTGCCATGCTGACCAACCCGCAAGCCACGGCCAAGCTGGCCACCGCCCCAAAGCATCTGCTTTTCGCAGGTGTATTGATCGCATTTTACGTGCTTTCGATCACATGGATCGCGCCGACGATGGGCGTGGGCAATGCGGTGTTCTTTGTGCTGCTGGGGCAGTTGATCTCAGCCGCTGCGATTGACCACTTCGCCCTGTTCAGCGCACAACCCACACCACTCAGCTGGACGCGGGCGGCGGGGATTGCGCTGATGGCGACGGGCGTTTTTGTCACGCAGAAAGCTTGAGAACCTGATCCCACAGCGCCTCTGGCACGTCGACCTCTGTCATCACATGCCGGTCAGCGCCGGGGATGCGCGCACCCTCTTGCGCGGCCACAGCCTCTGCCACGCGGGCAAACCGGTCTGCGAAACCCGCGTGATATGTGCCGGGGTCCATCAGGATGTAGAACTGGCCCAGATCATGCGGTTTGCCTTCGGCCACTTTCAGTCCGGCCACGTCGAGTGAATTGACAGACCCGGTCATGCCCGCCGCCAGCAACTCTGCCATCAGGCCAAAGCCCCAGCCTTTGTAGCCGCCTGCGCTGACCAGCGCTCCGGCAAGCGCCGCCTCTGGGTCTGTTGTCGGATTGCCGTCCTTGTCCACGGCCCAGCCAAGCGGGATTTGCTCGCCAGCAGCCTTGGCCATGGTGATCTTGCCAAGTGCGACGGCAGAGGTAGAGAAATCGAAATGCATCGCCGGGCCCTCCTCGCCCGGCACCGTCATGGCGATGGGGTTTGTCCCGATGACCCGCGCATTGCCGCCCGGTGGTGCCACAACGGGGGAGGCATTGGTAAAGCCGATCCCGATCAGGCCCGCTGCCGCGATCTGTTCTGTGAAGTAGCCCAAAGACGTGCAGGTATGGGCATGGGCGACCGCCAGCGTCGCAACCCCGTTTTCCAGCGCAGCCGCGACAGACTCTGGCAGGGCAGCGGCAAAGGCGGGCTGGGCAAATCCGAACCGCGCATCGGCCAGAACAGCGCTGGAGCGTGGGCGACTGATCTCTGGCGTGACCTTGCCATCGACCCGGCCAGAGGCAAGTTGGGTGCAATAGCTTTCCAGATAGTAGAGCCCGCAGATCACATTGCCCAGGGCCTCTGTCCTTGCGACGGCCTTGGCCACGGCTGCGGCCTGCATTTCACCGGCGCCATGGGCCAGCAGGGCAGCACGGCTGCGGTCTTCGATTTCGGAAACTGTAATCATCATAGTGGCTCCAACACGCCGCCTGTCATCCGGACCTGACGGTCCATTCGCGCGGCCAATTCAAGGTTATGTGTGGCAATCACGGCGGCAAGGCCGGTGTCGCGGACCAAAGACATCAGCGTGTCAAAGACACGGTCCGATGTTTCGGGATCAAGGTTGCCTGTCGGTTCATCTGCCAGCAACAGCTTGGGTTCGTTGGCCAGCGCCCGGCAGAACGCCACGCGCTGTTGCTCGCCCCCTGACAGGGCCGCAGGCCGATGACCGGCGCGTTCCGCGATGCCGACCTTGGCCAGCAATTCCTGCGCGCGCGTCACTGCCGCCTTGTCGCCGGCGCCATTGGCCAGTTGTGGCAGGACAATGTTTTCCAGCGCCGTGAATTCCGGCAACAGGTGGTGGAACTGATAGATAAACCCGACGGTCGCACGGCGCACGGCGGTGCGCTTGCGGTCGCTCAGGTTCGTCATATCCTCGCCAGCGATGCGTACCGTGCCGGCATCAGGTGTATCCAGCAGCCCGGCAATATGCAGCAAGGTTGATTTGCCAGCGCCGGACGGGGCGACAAGGGCCACAACCTCGCCCGCGGCCACGTCAAGCGATGCGCCCTGCAGGACATTCACCTGATTGGGTTTGCCCGCATTGTAGGATTTGGTCAGCCCGCTGACCTGTAGTGTCAGATCACTCATAGCGCAGCGCCTCAACCGGGTTCATGCGGGCAGCGCGGCGGGCCGGAAAGATCGTCACGATCCATGACAGGCCCAGCGACAGCGACACCGCCTTGATCACGTCGATCAACCGCAGCTCTGCCGGAATATTGTAGATGCCCCTGATGGAGGGGTCCCAGACCCCGCCACCGGCCACGTAGTTCACGAAGCTGAAGATCGTGTCGATGTAGATCGCAAACAGGCACCCAAGGATCACGCCAAAGATGGTGCCGATGGTGCCGATCCCTGCCCCGCAGATGAAAAATACCCGCAGAACTGACCCTTCGGTCAGGCCCATGGTGCGCAGAATGCCCACATCGCGCCCCTTGTTTTTGACCAGCATGATCAGCCCGCTGATGATATTCATCGAGGCGACAAGCACGAGGATCGACAGGATGATGAACATCACGTTGTCCTCTATCGTCAGGGCACGCAGAAACCGCCCGACCCGGTCCTGCCAGCTATAGGCCCACATACCAGGGCCAGCGGCATTGGCGATGGGCTGTTTCAGCTCTTCGGACTGGTTGAGGTCTTCAAGCCTGATTTCCAGCTCATCCGCCACACCATCGCGGTTGAAGATCAGCTGCGCGGTTTCAAACGGCAGATAGGCGCGCACCTCGTCAATCTGAAAGCGCCCGGTCGAAAAGATAAAGACCACATCATAGGCGTTACGCCGGGTCGCCGTCCCCATTGGTGTGGCGGCCCCTGACCGCGTCGTAATCTCGATCCGGTCGCCAACGGTCAGCCCCAGGCGGTTGGCCAGTTCCGACCCCAGTGCAATGCCGTTGGGCAGATCATCCAGATTGCCCTGCGTGCGCTCGCTGTCGACAATCGCGTCAGAGGCTTTGAGGTCCTCCAGCCTGATCCCGTGAATATCCGCCAGCCCAAGGCTGCCATTGGCAGAGGCCATGGCCTGCCCCCGGACCAGTGGCGCGACAGAGCGGACACCCTCAATCGCCATGATCCGCTGGGCCATGTCTTCGTGGTCCTCAATCACCGCGCGCGGCTGCACCACCGTTACATGGGCATTGGCCCCGGCAATCGTGTCGATAAACTCCGCCCGAAAGCCAGAGCGCACGGCAAGCGTCGCGATCAGGGCAAAGACCGCCAGTGTGACGCCGATCAGGCTGATCCAGGTCATCACGCTGACGCCACCCTCGGCGCGCTTGGCGCGGATATAGCGCCATGCGATCATCCATTCGAACTTGGCGAAGGGTTTTGTATGTCTGACAGCGGCCATGGCTGCTCCGTTCCTGATTGCGGCGCAACGTGGGGCCGATGGGCGCAATGGTCAAGCGCTAGCGGCGCACCCCGGCTAAACGGGGTTTGTTATCCGGTTGGCTGGCGACCAGACGCGGGCGCATCACTGGCGGGTCTTTCTTGATGGCTGGCGCGCGGCGCTGTGGCTGACGGGCCGTGCCGCGCCCTTGGCGGCGCAGAGGCCATGCCAGCGCAGTGGCCAACAGACCGAAGATGGCCCAGCCCCCCACGAAACCGCCCCCTGCAGCGGCCAGCCCGGCGGCGCTGAGCGGCACAGCAGGCGTGAAATCGGCCCAGGCCGCCCGAACAGTCTCTGCATCCAGCATCCGGTGCGGCATCGTCAGACGTTCCAGCGGGGTGGCCTCACGCAGGACGGTCAGATGATCGGACAGCCGGGCATGGCGGGCAAATGTCCCGCGCCACATGGTGGCCTGCGATGCGACCAATGGGGTGGCTTCCATGGCCTGCAACATCTCTTCCCGGCCCAAGCCATCAGCAAGGGCGGTGTGATCAAATGCGACAACCACCTGCGTCAGCGCATCAACCTGCCCGGCCAGACGTTGCAGGTATTGCTGGGAAAATTCGGGGGCCTGCGATAGTCCGGCGGCCCCGGCCAGTCCGCCAACCAGACAAAGGGCGCGGATCATGTCAGCGCCCCAAAAAGGGAATTGTGTGTCATCTGCTGCCTCATGACATTTTGTTTTGCGGCAGTTTAACGGCAAATCGGGGATGTGGCCAAATCTTTCGCGGCATCCGGGCAAATCTGCGCTTAACAATCGGCGATGGCGCACCTATTTGGGGTTGAGCCAGACCACTAGAAAGACTCCCCATGCGCGCAATCACCGAACCCTATCGCTACACATGGCGCTTCATCCGCTTGGCCCCCGGCTTTGTCCTGGGCATGGCGCTGTTTTTGCTGGGGATCAGCATCTTTGCGGAGTATTTTGACAAAGGGCTTTCGATCACATTTGTTCCCTACGTTTTTGTTCTTTTCCTAATGCTGCGGGCGATGATGTTTGGGGAGACACGCATGCAGCATCGCGGTATTTCGCTTGCGCGACCACAAAGGCTGGGCCGCTTCTATTTGACCGGCTTTATCTTGTTTGCAATCCTATTGGCGCTGACGCTGGCGCTGTCCGCGCTGCTCGGCTTCGCCGCCGGCGCAATCCGCCACCACGGTGGTCGTCGTCGCAGCCTACGGGC
>JAHDGO010000114.1 GCA_020627605.1 Yoonia sp. | reverse complement strand
GCTGGTCTGGCCACAACAGCCTCTGGCGGTGCTGGCATTGCTGCGGCCATGCATGCGCAGGTCCGTGCGCGTTTGGGCATCAACAAGGATGCGCGCATTTTGTGTTTTCTGTCAGAGGTGCCTGATTGACCGGGTTTGACACGGCCGAATTTGCTGCGCGCACAGAACGGGCGCAGGCGCTGATGGGCGATGCCGGCATCGGCGCCATGCTTTTGACCACTGAACCTGACGTCCGCTATTTTACCGGCTTCTTGACCCGGTTTTGGGAAAGCCCCACCCGACCCTGGTTTGTGATTGTGCCTGCCAGCGGCAAACCTGTCGCGGTCATTCCCGGCATTGGGGCCGACCTGATGGGCCAGACATGGGTCGATGACATCCGCACGTGGAGCGCGCCTGACCTGTCCGACGATGGTATCAGCCTACTGTGCGATACGTTGCGCGATGTCGCGGGGCAAAACCCGATCGCGGTGCCCGACGGGCACGAAACCCATGTGCGTATGCCGCTGGCCGACCTTGCACGCCTGCAGCAATCGATCAACATCATGTCTGACAACGGGATCATGCGACAGCTACGCATGATCAAATCCCCAGCGGAGATCGCAAAGGTCAAACGCGCCTGCCAGATCGCCGGAAAAGCCTTTGCCAGAGTACCAGAGATTGCACGCGACGGGGTCCCGCTTGATGACGTCTTTCGCGCCTTCCAGATGCTTTGTCTGGAAGAAGGGGCCGACTGGGTGCCCTATCTTGCCGGTGCCGCGGCCCAAGGCGGCTATAGCGATGTCATATCGCCCGCACATGGCAAGCCACTGCAATCTGGTGATGTTCTGATGCTGGACACGGGTCTGGTCCATGATGGCTACTTCAGTGATTTCAACAGGAACTGGGCCGTGACGCAGGCCAAGACCGACGCGCAGGAAGCCCATGCGCAACTGATCGCGGCAACCGCGGCCGGTTTCGCCACAGCGCGCGCCGGCAATACCGCTGCCGATGTCTATCAGGCGATGCAGCAGGTGTTGAGCGATCGGTCAGATGGGGGCAGTTCAGGGCGGCTGGGGCATGGGCTGGGCATGTCCCTGACTGAATGGCCATCACTGATTCCGACCGATCACACAATGCTGGAACCCGGCATGATCCTGACGCTGGAGCCTGTTGTGGCCACGGAACAAGGGATCATGGTGCATGAGGAAAACATCGTCGTCACCACTGCTGAGCCCTATTACATCAGCCCCCCGGCGAAACCGGAATTACCTGTGATATGAAGGTCCTGCCCTACACACTTACACCAGATGATATGCTGCCGCCGGCACTGGGCCTGATTGTCTTGCAGGTCGATGAAACACTTGAGCCAGAGATCAAGGCCGATTTTGCCGGATCGCAAGCCGCACTTTACGTCAGCCGGATCGCAAGTGCCGAGAAAGTTTCGACTGACAGCCTGACGGCCATGGCCGACAGCATTGCGGCATCTGCGGCATTGCTACCCGCTACACTGCACTACGATGCTGTGGGATATGGCTGCACCTCTGCGAGTGCCGTCATCGGATCTGAAAAAGTCTGCGATATGATCAGGCAAGGCTGCCGAGCAAAACATGTCACGGACCCGCTGCGCGCAGCGATTGCCTATGCACGCCATTTGAACCTGTCCCGCCTGGCCCTGCTGTCGCCCTATGTGGCCGAGGTCAATCAGCCACTGCGCGCGGCTTTCGCAACCGCCGGGATCAACACTGATGTGTTTGGCAGTTTTGCTGAGGCTGAAGAGGCCAAAGTGGCCCGCATTTCCACTGAGTCGATTGTGCAGGGCGCTCTGTCGCTTGTGCAATCATCTGATATCGACGGCATCTTTCTGAGCTGCACAAACCTGAAAACCCGCGCGGCCATCCCGCTGATTGCGGCGGAACTGAATTTGCCAGTCTTTTCAAGCAACTCTGCCCTGTCATGGCACATGAAGAGGCTTGCGGATGCATGAAAAGCCAGCTTGCCGACAGTTTGCGACCTTCTTGGTTGCGGCTGAAACAACTCAATGCTCTTATAGGCGCGAAATAAGAATAAAACTGGTGGCACAACAGCCGAGGGGAACTGCGTGAAGGACTTGGGAACTGAGCAATCATTTGTAAAATTTGATCGCGTTCAGAAATCATACGACGGCGAAAATCTTGTCGTCAAAGACCTCAACCTCGATATGCCCAAGGGCGAGTTTCTGACGATGCTCGGGCCGTCGGGATCCGGCAAAACCACCTGCCTGATGATGCTTGCAGGGTTTGAAACCGCCACCCATGGTGAGATTCTGCTTGATGGCAAACCCATCAACAATATCCCACCACACAAGCGCGGGATCGGCATGGTGTTTCAGAACTATGCGCTCTTCCCGCATATGACGGTGGCCGAAAACCTCGCCTTTCCGCTGGAGGTCCGTAAACTTGACAAGTCGGTGCGCGAGGAAAAGGTCAAACGCGCACTTGATATGGTGCAGATGGGTGCCTTTGGCGGCAGACGACCCGCGCAACTGTCAGGTGGCCAGCAGCAACGTGTCGCCTTGGCACGAGCGCTTGTTTTTGAACCAGAACTCGTTTTGATGGATGAACCTTTGGGCGCGCTTGACAAGCAACTGCGCGAACATATGCAGTTTGAGATCACGCGCCTTGCCCACAGCCTTGGCATTACGACCGTCTATGTCACCCACGATCAGACCGAAGCGCTGACCATGTCGGACCGTGTCGCAGTGTTTGAGGACGGTCGTATTCAGCAACTTGCCCCACCAGACACATTGTATGAAGAACCCGACAACAGCTTCGTGGCGCAATTCATTGGTGAAAACAACACTTTGGAAGGTGTTGTTACACAGATGAAAGGCCCCGATCTGTGCGAAGTCAAGCTGGACGGGGGCGAAGTTATAGACGCAAAACCGGTGAATGTGTCCAACGTCGGCGACCGCACGCGCGTCTCCATCCGGCCAGAGCGGGTAGAGATGAACAGCGAGCGTTTGCAGGAAGGTGCGCATACGCTCAAGGCGGAAGTGCTGGAGTTTATCTATATGGGTGACATTTTCCGGACCCGACTGCGGGTCGCCGGGAACGAGGAATTTGTCGTCAAGACGCGCAACGCGCCGGATCAGGCCAAACTCAAACCGGGTACGCAGCTTGAAATCGGCTGGTTGCCGTCAGACTGCCGCGCGCTGGATGCATGATAGAAATCCTTGCGGCGCGTCTTCTGCGATGCGCTTGCAAGCATACGGGCTAACTCGTGACCCGTTTCGATATTCGCGAGAAAAAACTGGGAGTTAACATGAAACCGACAAAGATCCTTTCAGCGGTCTCAATCTTGGGCCTGACGGTCGGGTTGAGCCACGCTGAGGGCCATATGGCCAGCGACATGACCGTGGTCAGCTGGGGCGGCGCATACCAGCAAAGCCAAACCAGTGCCTATACTGATCCCTATGCTGAAATGAACAGCGGGCTGACCGTCACCTGGGATGAAAGCTCTGCCGAGGCTGTGGCCAAACTGCGCGCCATGAACGAAGCTGGCAACATCACATGGGACGTGGTGGATGTTGTGGCGGCTGACGCACTGCGCCTTTGCGACGAAGGCCTCGCCGTAGAGATCGACGCCAACGAACAGCTGGCAGCGGCCCCTGATGGCACATCTGCCGAAGATGACTTTGGTGATTTGCTGGTCGGCGACTGCTTTATCCCGCAGATCGTCTACTCGACCACATTCGGCTACCGCACTGACATGGTGCCTGAAGGCGTCGAAGCACCTAACGACATCTGCGATGTCTTTGACCTGGAAACATATCCGGGCATGCGCGCACTCGAAAAGCGCCCCATCAACAATGTTGAATGGGCTCTGCTTTGCGACGGCGTCGCCAAAGAAGACGTCTATGACGTACTGGAGACCGAAGAAGGCCAGGAACAGGCCCTTGCCAAGCTGGACACCATCAAGGACAGCGTGATCTGGTGGTCTGCCGGTGCCGATACGCCGCAGCTGCTTGCCGACGGTGAGATCTTCATGGGGTCCACTTACAATGGCCGCCTGTTTGCTGCCATCGAAGAGCAGGGACAGCCAATCGGCATGATGTGGGACGCTCAGGTGTTTGACCTTGACGGCTGGATCATCCCCGCCGGCCTGCCAGAAGACCGCATGGCCCGCGCGCTGGACTTCGTCTACTTCGCGACAGACACACAGCGTCTGGCGGATCAGGCCAAATACATCTCTTACGGTCCTGCCCGCCTGTCGTCTGCACCGCTTGTCGGTCAGCACGCAACGCTTGGCATCGATATGGCACAGCACATGCCAACCGATCCGGAAAACGCAAAGAACACGTTCCTTTATAACTACGAGTTCTGGGCTGATTACCGCGACGACATCGACGCCAAATTCCAGGCGTGGCTGGCACAGTAAGCCAAACCAAATGGGAAGGGCGTCAACGCGCCCTTCCCCACCCCCAATATCGGCGCTGACCATCCGGTCCGCCCCAGACGGTTTTTGATCGACGGGACAGATATGAGCGATACAACACCATCAGGCCCCATGCTCGCCGCTGACGGCACGCCGCTGAAAATCAGCCTGTCGCGTGCCCTGCGCCGGCAAAAAATACGCGCGTTGGCCCTGATCGCCCCACTTTTGCTGTTCGTGGTCATCACCTTTGTCATTCCCATCGTGTCCATGCTGTTTCGGTCTGTCGAAAACCAGATCGTGTCCCATACGATGCCAGAGGCCACAGCGGCGCTGGCCGCTTGGGACTCCGCCGCGACAGAGCCACCTGGCGAAGAGGTGTTTCAGGCGCTCTACTTCGACCTTTTTCGTGCTGCCGAGGCCAAGGAACACACCAAACTGGGCACACGCCTGAACTATGAACAAACCGGCACATCGTCTTTGTTCCGCACATCGGGCCGCAACCTCGACGATGTCGGGGAAGAGTGGCAAGACCCGATAGAAGATATCGCCCCGGCGTTTGAAGACGGTGAAACATGGTTTGCCATGCTGTCCGGCGAGGGCGGCAATCGTATCCTTGAGCAGCGCCGCAGGCTTTGGTCTGAAATGGTGGACGAACCCTTTGCCGGTGATGTGGGGCTGACCCTTTCGTCAGAGGTCGCTGCATTTCTGCCGCTGACAGCCGCCGCCTACAGCGACTGGGCGATATTCGAGGCATTGGAAGAAGGCCGCGACATCGCCACCCGCGACCCGTGGGAGGCTGTCTATGCCGGCCTCGGCCTTGACCTGCGCAATGCCGAAACGGTTGCCGCCATCAATGCCTATCAGGGGCCACATGCCGAAGATCTGCAACTGCTGACAGCAAATCTGGATCAGTTGCCCGACCTGATGTTTCGCGATGCCTTTGCCGAGCTTGACGAAGACTGGCTGAGCCCCGATGTCTGGCGCACCATCAAAATCTACAGTCCCGATTATACATCCGGCTATTTCCTGAATGCCGTCGACATGGAAAAGGGCGCAGATGGCGCGCAGATGCGGCCTGAAAACCAGCAGATCTACCTAACCTTGTTCATGCGCACCTTGTGGATGTCGCTGCTGATTACATCCAGCTGCATCGTTCTCGGCTATCCGGTCGCGTGGTTGCTGGCCAACCTGCCACTGCGCACCGCCAACGTCTTGATGATCCTTGTGCTGTTGCCCTTCTGGACATCACTGCTAGTGCGTACATCCGCATGGAAGGTGCTGTTGCAACAACAGGGTGTCATCAATGAAATTCTGGTGTGGCTGGGCTTTGTCGATGACGCGAACCGGCTGATCCTGATGAACAATGCGACGGGCACCATCATCGCGATGACGCATATCCTGCTGCCCTTCATGATCCTGCCGCTTTATTCGGTGATGAAGACCATTCCGCCAAGCTATCTGCGCGCCGCCAAAAGCCTTGGGGCGACCAATTGGACAGCCTTCTGGCGGGTCTATTTCCCGCAGTCGGTGCCGGGGATTGGCGCGGGGTCCATCCTCGTGTTCATTCTGGCCATCGGCTATTACATCACGCCAGAGATTGTGGGCGGCACCGACGGTGTCTTTATTTCCAACCGCATTGCCTACCATATCTCCAGTTCGCTGAACTGGGGTCTGGCGGCTGCACTCGGCACCATTCTGCTTGCGGTTGTCCTTCTTCTTTACTGGCTCTACGACCGGATCGTGGGCATCGACAACGTCAAGTTGGGGGGCTGAGCCATGGCATATGTTCAACAAATCAAACGGCCACCGCTGATGGGTTTCACGGCCCCCTGCACGGCTGCACTGGCAGCGGCCTTCGGGTTTGTCGTCGGTAATGCCTTTGGCAGCCCCTGGACCGGGGTCCTGATCGGGGCCGTCTTTGGCTTTGCGCTTGCCTTTGTCCTGCACAGTTTCAACGTCCAGCGGACGCTGGGGCGCTGGGCGACGATAGGCTTGTGCGCGCTGGCGGGCCTGTTGTTTGGCAACCTTGGCGGTGCGGTGGCTGGCGGGTTGATTGGTGCCGTGCTCAGCTGGTTTGTCTATTGGCTGGACACCGGGGCCTACCGCCAGAATGTGCCGGTCTACTACACCGCGCGCGAGACGCTTTGGTACAACAGCTTTCTTCTGATCTGCGGGCTGGTGTTCTTTTTCCTGATCGCGCCGCTGATCCCGGTCATGTGGCTGTCGTTCAACGCGCAGGATTTCTTTACCTTCACGCCCGAGATGCTGGCGTTT
>JAHDGO010000113.1 GCA_020627605.1 Yoonia sp. | reverse complement strand
GGAATATGTCGCGGCAGAGGTCGTCGCCATCAACCGCAACGCTGCCGGAACCCGGGTCGAAAGCGTGACATTGGGGACCGGCGACGTGATCGCCTGCGGTCAGGTCGTCAATGCATCAGGCCCGCGCGCAGCGCGCACCGCCGCGCTGGCTGGCATCAATGTCCCTGTTGAGCCGCGCAAGCGTTATTCCTGGGTCTTCAAGGCCGAGAACCCGCTGGAACAGGATTTGCCGTTGACCATTGACCCATCCGGCGTCCACGTGCGCGAGAACGGCGGTGGGACGTATCAATGTGGCGGGCACGCGGCGGTTGATCCCGGCGTCGACCCCGATGATTTTGCGATGGACCACAGCCTGTGGGAAAACCATGTCTGGCCGATCATCGCGACGCGCATCCCCCAGTTTGAAGCGGTGAAGGTTCAATCGGAATGGACGGGGCACTATGCGATGAATACGCTGGATCATAACGCCATCACCGGCCCGCACCCGGCGTTGCAGAATTTCATCTTTCTGAACGGTTTCTCCGGCCATGGCCTGCAGCAATCGCCTGCAATGGGGCGCGGCACGGCCGAATGGCTGACATATGGCGCTTATCGCAGCCTTGATCTGTCGCCATTTCACTATGACCGGATACTGCAAAACAAGCCGATCCTTGAAAGGGCCGTGATATGAAACTGAAAACCAACGCTTTCCTGCAGGCGATCCGTGCTGGCAAGCCGCAGATCGGGCTGTGGGCCACGCTGGCCGCACCCAACGCCACCGACGCCATTGCGGACGCCGGGTTTGACTGGGTGGTGATCGACACGGAACATTCACCCAACGACCTGCCATTGGTGGTGCAGCATCTGCGGTGTTTTACCGGCACCAACACGACGCCCATTGTCAGGCCAGACTGGAACGACGCCGTAAAGGTCAAGGGTATCCTGGATGCAGGCGCGCCGGGTCTGGTGTTCCCCATGATCCAGTCAGCGGATGAAGCCCGTGCGGCTGTGGCGGCGACGCGCTATCCGCCCCACGGCCTGCGCGGTGTCAGCGGTGTCACACATGCCAACCGGTTTGGCCGGACGACCGATTATTTCCAGCGGATCCATGACGAAACCGCTGTCATCGCGCAGGCTGAAACCCGCGCCGCTTTGGCGCAAGTGACAGAGATTGCGGCGGTTGAGGGCGTTGACGGTGTATTCTTTGGCCCGGCTGATATTGCCGCTGATATGGGTCTGTTGGGCCAGACGATGCATGATGATGTCTGGGCCGCGATCAAGGAGGCTGCCGCGCCGCTGATCGCCAAGGGCATGCCGGTTGGCACGCTGGTCAGCGATGCCGGATTTGCCAGACATCTGCTGGCGGAAGGGTTCACCTTTGTGGCCTGTGGCACGGATGCGGGTCTGCTGGCGCGCAGCGCCGATCAGCTGGTGGCAACTGTCAGAAACGGCTGAGCCGGCGTCAGCGCCGGTGATGCAGCAAGCTGAAGAGGCGGGCCTGTCTGGCAAAAGGCTCTGCTTCCTGCGGCGCGGTGCCCTTGCCGATCACCCGCAAGGCCAGCACCACAGCGATTATGGCAAAGACCGCGCCGCCAAGATATTGCCCGATCAGCACACCCGGCGCGCCAAACCACGCCGCACCGACCAGCACAAAGGGGATGGTGCCCAGCGTGTGGCGACCCCAGTTCACCAGCGTTGAATAGAACGGATGCCCCAGATTGTTGAAGGCGGCATTGGCGACAAAAATCACCCCATTGAAAAAGAACATCAGTGACAGCGGCCCGGCGAAGAGGAAAACAAGCGTCAGCGCCACGCCGTCATCCAGCTGGAACAGCATGGCGATGCCGGGCCGGGCCAGAAAGAAGATGCCGGACACGACGACAACAACAATCGCGGTAAAAAGCAGACCTTCCCGAAACGCGGCGCGCACACGGTCATCCCGCCCGGCACCGGCGTTCTGGCCGATGATGGGCCCCAATGCACCCGAAAGCGCAAAGATCACGGCAAATCCAACCGGTGCCATCCTCGCGACGATCGCCATGCCGGCCACCGCCTCTTCGCCGAATGTCGCCATGGAGCGTGTGACATAGGCTTGCCCGATGGGCGTGGCGAGCTGGGTCAGGATGGCTGGCAGCGCAATGGCGAAGATCGGGCGCATGTCGATTGTCAGACTGGCGGCGGTCGGGCGGTCAAAGCCGCCATAGTGCCGGATCAGCGGCAACAGTGCGGTGATGGCAATCGCGATGCGGGCGCAGACGCTGGCCATGGCCGCACCAGTCAGTTCCAGATCAAGCCCAAAGATCAGGATCGGGTCCAGCACCGCATTCACGACCCCGCCCCAGACCGTGGCCATCATCGCCCGCCGCGCATCACCATGCGCCCGCAGGATCGCCGCTCCGATCATGCCGATCATCAACAGCGGCAGTGATGGCACAATGATGCGCAGGTAGTGCACGGCAAGCGTCAGCGTGTCACCTGACGCACCCAGCAGTGCGGCAAGAAAGGGTACATAGACCCAGACAATGGCCGCAAAGACCGCCCCGAAGCCGACACCGTAGATCAGTGCATTTGTGGCGCGCCGCCGGGCCTCCTCTGCCTGCCCGGCGCCAAGGGCGCGGGCCACCAGTGCCCCTGCCGCAATGGCCATGCCGATGCCGAATGATGTGGTGAAAAACAAGACGGCCCCGGCATAGCCGACGGCCGCTGCAAGCTCTGCCTTGCCGAGCATGGAAATAAAGATCATGTCGACAAAATCGACGATGAACACCGCCATCAGCCCGATGGACGCTGTCAGCGACATGACAGAGATATGGCGAAACAGGCTGCCTTGGGTGAACTTCGCGGCAGCCTCTGCCATTAGCCCTGAAACTCTGGCTTGACCTGCAACAGCGACATCACATCCGCCATCTCGGGCCCGCGTTCACGGCCCGTGACGGCCTTGCGCAGCGGCATGAACAGGGATTTGCCCTTGCGGCCCGTCGCCTCTTTCACCGCAGTGGTCCAGTTAGACCAGGTTTCAGCGTCATAGGGCAGCGGCGGCAGCAGGGCAAAGGCCTCTGCCACAAAATCCTTGTCCTCGTCAGCGACCAGCGGTGTCGGGCCATCCCGGAACAGCGCCCACCACCCGGCAACATCATCCAGGGTCGCAATATTGCCGCGGACAACCTGCCAGAATGGCGCGGCCAGTGGGTCTGGCACGCCAGCCGACGTCAAGACGTCGGCCACATCAGCCGCATCAAGCGTAGCCAGATGGCGGGCGGTCAGCGGACCAAGGTCGTCAGCGTCAAATTTTGTGGGGGCAGAGCCAAATTTGGAAATATCGAAATTGGCCACAACCTCATCCACGTTGGCGCGCAATTCTACCGGGTCGGACGACCCCAGCCGCGCCATCAGCGACAGGATCGCCTGCGGTGCAACCCCGTTCTTGCGCAGATCGCGCAGCGCCAGCGTGCCAAGACGTTTCGACAGCGCCTCCCCCTGCGGACCGGTCAGCAGGGAATGGTGGGCAAAACGCGGCACATCACCACCCAGTGCCTCGATCATCTGGATCTGGGTAGCGGTATTGGTCACGTGATCCGACCCGCGCACAACGTCGGTCACCCCCATCTCTGTATCATCCACGACGGACGCCAGCGTATAAAGAATCTGCCCGTCATTCTTGAACAGCACCGGGTCAGAGACAGAAGCCGCATCAATCGAGATGTCGCCGATGATCCCGTCAGTCCACTCAATCCGCTTGTGCTCCAGCTTGAACCGCCAATGCGAGCCGCGCTCGGCGCGCAACCGGTCTTTTTCGTCCTCACTCAGGTCCAGCGCGGCCCGGTCATAGACCGGCGGCTTGCCCATGTTCAGCTGCTTTTTGCGCTTGAGGTCCAGCTCCGTCGGGGTCTCAAAACATTCATAAAGGCGGCCCATGTCGATCAGGCGCTGTTTTGCGGCCAGATAGTTGTCCATGCGGGCCGACTGATGCTCCACCCGGTCCCAATCCATGCCCAGCCATGTCAGATCATCCTTGATGCCCTGCACATATTCGTCCTTTGACCGCTCGGGATCGGTGTCGTCGATGCGCAGAATAAAGGTTCCGCCCTGCTGGCGCGCGATCGCATAGTTGAAAAGTGCGGCGCGCAGGTTGCCGATATGCAGCCAGCCGGTTGGCGATGGGGCGAATCTGGTGGTGGTCATGGATGGTCTCCTGTTGGGGGCGCTTTGACCATGGCGCGCAGGGCTTGTCCAGTTTGGCGCAACCGGCACGCAAGGGAAGACGGCGTCTAGACAAGAAGCATGGGTTCAGTTGGCCGTCACCGGCCATTTCGCAGCAAGGTCTTTCAGCCCGGCGCGCACGAGTTCTTCAAGCACGTCCATATCCACATCCGCCAGTTTGTTAACGTATAGACAGGATTTGCCAATCTTGTGCTTGCCAAGGCGGCTGAGGATCGCCCCGAAATCGGCATAGCCCGGCATGATATAGATCGACAGGTTGGTCTTGCGCGGACTGAAACCGGTGGCAGGTGCATCGCCTTCGCGACCGCTTGCGTAGGTGTAGTGGTATTGGCCGTAGCCGATAATCGACGGCCCCCACATGCGCGGCTGCCAGCCGGTGATCCGCCGAAACATCGCATCAAGTGTTTCGGCATCGGTCCGGCGCGTTGGGTGCTCGAAGGCGGCGATGAAGTCGGAAACGGCGACTTCGGTGGGTTGGGTCTTGTTTTCGGCCATGGGCCAAGTGTAGCGCTCTAGCTGGGATCACGCCAGCGGTTCACGATGGGGTAACGCCGGTCGAGCCAGAAGGCGCGATTTGACAGACGCGGACCGGGCGCTGACTGAAAGCGTTTGTATTCGCTGATGTAGAGCAGATGTTCGACCCGTTTGACCGTCTCGCGGTCATAGCCTGCGGCGACGCAATCGGCGACCGAGGCCTCGACATCGACCAGCATCTTCAGGATGCCGTCAAGGATGTCGTATGGCGGCAGGCTGTCTTCGTCCTTCTGATCCGGGCGCAGTTCTGCCGAAGGTGGCTTGTCGATGATCGCCACCGGGATCACCTCCCCCGCCGGGCCCTTCATCCAGTCGCGGTGATTGGCATTGCGCCAGCGTGCCGCGTCAAAGACGCGTGTCTTGTAAAGGTCCTTGATCGGATTGTAGCCGCCCGCCATGTCGCCATAGATCGTGGCATAGCCCACTGCGACCTCGGATTTGTTGCCGGTGGTCAGCAGCATTTCCCCGAATTTGTTGGATTGCGCCATCAGCAGCAGACCGCGGATGCGGGACTGGATATTCTCCTCTGTCAGATCGGCAGGCAGGTCGCCGAACAACGGGGCCAGTGCCTCTGTCACAGCGGCACGTGGGCCTGCGATGTTGATGCTGTCATAGTGACAGCCCAGCGCCTTGGCGGCAGCGGCGGCGTCATCCAACGACCCTTGCGAGGTATATTCAGACGGCAGCATGACACAGCGCACATTGTCTGCCCCCAGCGCATCAACGGCGATGGCCGCGACAATGGCACTGTCGATCCCGCCGGAAAGACCCAGCAGAACCTTCTTGAACCCGGTTTTGGCCATGTAGTCGCGCAGCGCCTCAACCATGACGCGGTAGTCCTGCTCCAGACTTTCGGGCAATACTGCCATTTCGCCAGTGCGGGCAACCCAGCCATCGTCGGTCAGGTCAAAATCGACATGGGCCAGCGCCTCGTCAAAAACGGGCAGTTGCAGGGCCAGCTGACCGCCCCGGTTCAGCACGAAAGAGCCCCCGTCGAACATCTGGTCGTCCTGCCCACCCACCATGTTGAGGTAGACGATCGGCACGTCATTTTCGATCACGCGGGCGACCATGGTGTTCATGCGGATCGCAAATTTGTCGCGGAAATAGGGCGAGCCATTGGGCACAACCAGAATTTCCGCGCCACTTTCGACCATGGCCTCGCAAACGTCAGGATACCATGCATCTTCGCAAATCGGATGGCCGATGCGTGCGCCGTTGTTGACCGCGTAGGGGCCCGCGATATCAGCGCTTTTGAACAGGCGCACCTCGTCAAAAACGTTGAAGTTCGGCAAGAAGTGTTTGCGTGCAGTCTGCGTGATCTTGCCGCCCTGCAAGGTGAAATAGGCGTTATAAAGCCGCGTGTCCTCGACCATTGGTCCGCCGATGGACAAGGCAGGACCATCCGCACAATCAGCTGCCAATTGTGTCAGATGCACCATGGCATCGGCAACAAAGGCTGGTTTCGCGATCAAATCCTGGGTCTGGTAGCCGACCAGAAACATCTCTGGCAGCGCCACCAGATCGGCGCCTGCCGCCTTGCCTTTGGCCCATGCGTCACGGGCCTTTGCCGCGTTGCCCGCAATGTCACCAACGGTGGGGTTCAGCTGTGCCATCGTCAGGCGCAAAGATTTTGTCATAGTTTTGTCCCAATGGCTTGCGAAAGATGTAGCAGAATCGTCCGCATGTGGAAGGCAATTACGGCATGGGGTCGTTAAACATTGTCAGGTGGGCCCTGCTCACCTAGGCTGCGCGGGCGATAAAGGGACCGGAGAATACGATGACCAAGTTTGGACTGACCACAGGGGCTGCAGTGGCCGCATTGACCGTAGCTTTGGCGACAAGCGGCCATGCGCAAGAGGTTGAGACCAAGCAGTATGACGACGGCGGTGTCTACGAAGGCACCTTCCTTGATGGCAAGCAACACGGGACCGGGACGTACCGGCTG
>JAHDGO010000112.1 GCA_020627605.1 Yoonia sp. | reverse complement strand
CCAATGGCTGCATCTGCTGCACCGTGGCTGACGATTTCATCCCCACGATGGAAGCATTGCTGGCCCGCGACGACAAGCCCGATCATATCGTGATCGAAACCTCGGGTCTGGCATTGCCCCAACCACTCGTCCGCGCGTTCAACTGGCCCGGTATCTCGACCAAAGTAACGGTCGACGGCGTTGTGACCGTCGTGGATGGCCGCGCCGTGCATGACGGCCAGTTTGCCCATAACGTCGCCGCCGTCGATGCCCAGCGTGCACAGGACGAAAACCTCGACCACGAAACACCGCTGTCGGAACTGTTCGAAGATCAGGTGGCCTGTGCCGACATGATTGTCGTCAACAAAACAGATCTGCTGGACGCGGCAGAGGCCGAGGCCCTGACCACCCGACTGAAAGGTGAAAGCCGCGACGGGGTTCAAGTGGTCAAGGCGTCGATGGGGGCATTGCCCGTCGATGTCCTGCTGGGTCAGGGCATCGGGGCAGAGGGTGATCTGGAAGCCCGGCACGAAGTCCACCACCATCACCACCATGATGACAACGACGACCATCATCACGATCATGAACATGAGCATGGCCATGACGAGTTCGAAAGCTTCATCGTCACGCGGGGTGAGGTCACTGACGCCAATGCCTTTGCAGAGCAGGTCGCCGATGTGATCCGCGCCAATGGCATTCTGCGGCTCAAGGGCTTCGTCGCTGTCGCGGGCAAGCCCATGCGCCTGACATTGCAGGCCGTCGGCCCGCGCGTGGATACCTATTTCGATCAGCCTTTCGGGGCAGCCCCGCGCGAAACCCGTCTGGTTGTCATCGGCGAGGCTGGTCTGGATCAGGCCGGGATTTCCGCTGCCCTGCAGGCATGATCATCGTCGAACAAGGCGACCCGCGCGATCCGCAGGCGGCGGCGCTGCTCAGGCAAAGCCATGCCCTGATGGAAAGCCTGTTTCCGCCGGAGGATAACTTTTACCTCGATATTGACGCGCTGACGGCACCGGGCATCTACTTCTTCACCGCCCGGCGCGGTGAGACTGTGATCGGCACCGGGGCGCTGGCCGTCAAAGACGGCTACGGCGAGGTCAAATCCATGTTCGTCGATGAGGCCGCACGCGGCACTGGGGCGGCAGATGCCCTGCTGCGTCAGATCGAGGATCAGGCCCGCGAACTGGACCTGCCGATGCTGAAACTCGAAACGGGCAACGTGCTGCATGCGGCCCACAAGCTCTACCGCCGGCATGGCTTCACCGATTGCGGTGTCTTTGGCGACTATGCAGAGGCAAAAAGCTCTGTCTTCATGGAAAAGCAGCTATGAGGCTATTTGGCTTTCTTGGCCGCGGCGGCGGCTTTCATGCGCGCCAGCAACGCGGCTTTGTCGGGGCGCTGCCCGAACGGTTTCTTGCTGCTGCCGTGGGTGTTGTGTTCGGTGTGTTTTGGTGCGTTCTTGCCCAATTTCGGTGCCCCTGCTGCCTTGTAATCCATGAATGTGACCTCTTGCCTGCACGCCGCCTAGCACAACGGAAACCGCGATGCACCTGCTAGCCGCCACGCCGGGTGCCATCAATGACGGCACTGAACCTGTTGATCTGGGGCAGACGGCCGCCGATGTGGTGATCATTTCAGCCGCTGACACAGAACTGGCCGCATTGGCAGAGGCGCGGGCACAGATGACGGCCCCGCCAACCCTGCGACTGGCCAATATGATGCATCTGACCCACCCGATGTCGGTCGACCTGCATCTGGACGACTGCGCCACCAAATCCCGGCTGGTCATTGCCCGCATTCTGGGCGGCGCGGGATACTGGAAATACGGGCTGACCCAATATGCCGCCCGCCTGCGCGCGGCGGGTGTGCCCTTCGCCGCCCTGCCCGGCGACGACAAACCCGATGGCGAGTTGCGCGAACTCTCAACAGTGTCGGAGGAAGACTACGACACGCTCTGGTCCTATCTGGTCGAGGGCGGACCAGAGAACAGCACAAACCTGCTGATCTATGCAAAGGCGATGCTGGAGGGGGGAGAAAAACCCGCGGCCCCGGCCCCGCTGTTGCGCGCTGGCGTCTATTGGCCCGGGGCCGGCATCGCCGATCTGTCGGCGGCAGCGGCGGATTGGACCGACAACGCGCCCATCGTCCCCATCATCTTTTACCGCGCGCTGGTCCAAGGCGGTGGGCTGAACCCGATCAACCGGCTGACCCGCAGCCTGCTGCGCGCCGGGCTCAACCCGCTGCCGGTCTTTGTGGCCAGCCTGAAAGACCCCGTCAGCACGGCAACGCTGGCACAGCTTTTCGCCAAAGCCCCGCCTGATATCATCCTCAATTGCACCGCCTTCGCCGTCGGCAGCCCGCACGATGGTGACGACAGCCCAGCCAACCCGCTGCTGGTCAATGACGCGCCGATCTTTCAGGTGATCCTGTCTGGCGCGTCAGAGCCATCCTGGGCCGAAGGCCTGCACGGCCTCTCCGCCCGCGACATCGCCATGAACGTGGCCCTGCCAGAGGTGGACGGGCGCATCCTGTCCCGCGCCGTCAGCTTCAAGGGTGAGGCGTTTTTCGACGAAGCCACCCAATGCCCCATCGCCACCTATCAGGCGCGCGGCGACCGGATTGATTTTGTCACACAACTGACCAAGGGCTGGGCCGATCTGCGACGCACCCCTGCAGCAGAGAAGAGAACTGCCCTGATCCTCGCCAACTATCCCAACAAGGACGGGCGGCTTGCCAATGGCGTTGGGCTCGATACGCCTGCGGGGACGGTACATGTCCTCAACCTGCTGCGGGACGCGGGCCACACCGTTTCCCCGCCCAAAGACAGTGCCGCCCTGATGGCACAGATCATGGCAGGCCCAACCAACTGGCTGACCGACCGGGCCGAGAAGGAGGGCGGCGAGGTTCTGCCTCTCACCATCTACAAAGATCACTTCGACACCCTGCCCTGGGACCTGAAGGAACAGATCACCGCCCGCTGGGGCCAGCCAGAAGACGACCCCTTCTTCTGTTCAAAAATATCCCCGCCGGAGGCATCTGACATCTCACCAGATGCCGGCTTCGCCCTGTCGATCCACCGTTTCGGCAACGCCGTGGTGGGGCTGCAACCGGCGCGCGGCTACAATATCGACCCGACAGAGACCTATCATTCTCCCGACCTTGTCCCGCCGCACAACTACCTCGCCTTCTATTTCTGGCTGCGGCACTATTGGGGTGCGGACGCCATCGTGCACATGGGCAAACACGGCAACCTCGAATGGTTGCCGGGCAAGGCGGTGGCATTGTCAGAGACCTGCTGGCCAGAGTCGATCCTCGGCCCCACCCCCCATATCTACCCCTTCATCGTCAACGACCCCGGTGAGGGCACACAGGCCAAACGCCGCGCAGCGGCTGTGATCATCGACCATCTGACGCCGCCACTGACCCGCGCTGAAAGCTATGGACCCCTGCGCGATCTGGAGGCGCTGGTGGATGAGTATTATGAGGCCGCAGGCGTTGACCCGCGCCGCATCGCCCATCTGCGCAAGGAAATCCTCTCCCTCTCTGAGGTGACGGGTCTGTCCAGGGACGCAGGCTTCACCGGGGATCAGGACGGCGATCTGGGCAAGCTGGACGCCTATCTCTGCGAACTCAAAGAGGCGCAGATCAGGGACGGGCTGCATGTCTTTGGTCAATCGCCGACTGGCGATCAGGAACGCGATCTTGCCATCGCCTTGGCCCGTGTGCCGCGCGGGGATGGCAAGGGTGGCAATGGCTCGCTGCTGCGGGCGCTGGCGGATGACCTGAACCTCCGCATTGACCCGCTGGACTGCGATCTGGCCGCCCCCGCTGCGGTCAAGCCGGCGCTGCTGGAGGATGGCACCACCTGGCGCAGCAACGGCGATACGGTCGAACGGCTTGAGGTGCTGTCTCAAAAACTTCTGCAGGACGGCGGCTGGGGCGGCGTGGGCGCATGCCCACCAGCGACTAAGGCCGTCCTTGATGAAATAGAAACCCGCATTCGCCCTGCTGTCGCGGCCTGCGGTCCCGATGAAGGGCGCGGTATCCTGCGCGCACTCGAAGGCAAATTCGTGCCGCCCGGCCCGTCAGGCGCGCCAACGCGGGGGCGGTTGGATGTGCTGCCTACGGGGCGTAATTTCTTTTCCGTCGACAGCCGCGCAGTCCCGACGCCAACCGCCTGGGCACTGGGGTGGAAATCCGCCAACCTCTTGATCGAAAAACACCTGCAGGATCACGGCGACTGGCCCCGCACGATGCTGGTCACCGCATGGGGCACCGCCAATATGCGCACCGGCGGCGATGACATCGCGCAGGCGCTCGCACTCATGGGCGTCAAACCCACCTGGGACAGTGCCAACCGGCGCGTCACAGGGTTTGAGGTGCTGCCGCAGTCGGTGCTGGGCCGCCCGCGCGTTGACGTCACATTGCGGATCTCGGGCTTCTTCCGCGATGCCTTCCCACAACTCATCGCACTTGTTGATTCAGCGGCGCGCGCTGTGCAGGACCGCGACGAACCCGCAGACCTGAACCCCGCCGCCGCCCGTACGAAAGCTGGCGAGGACGCGACCCGCGTCTTCGGATCAAAACCCGGGGCCTATGGCGCAGGGCTGCAGGCGCTGATTGATGAACGCATCTGGGCCGACAAATCCGATTTCGCCGAGGCCTATCTGGAATGGGGCAGCTATGCCTATGGCAAAGGCGCCGAAGGGCGCAAGGCGCGCGCAGCCATGGAACAGCGCCTGTCCCAGACCGAAGCGATCGTGCAGAATCAGGACAACCGCGAACATGACGTGCTGGACAGTGACGACTATTACCAGTTCGAAGGCGGTGCCGCAGCAGCAGTCAGCACGTTGCAAGGCCGCGAGCGCCCGATTTATCACAATGATCATTCCCGCCCCGAACGCCCCGTAATCCGCACGCTGGAGGATGAGATCGGGCGCGTGGTGCGCAGCCGCGTCGTGAACCCCAAATGGATCGCCGGCGTCAAACGCCACGGCTACAAAGGCGCGTTCGAAATCGCGGCGACAGTGGATTACCTTTTCGCCTTCGCGGCAACCACGGGGGCTGTGCGCAACCACCATTTCGATCTGGTGGAAGAGGCGTTTCTGGCCGACGAAGACACCCGCGATTTCATCGCCGACGTCAACGCACCCGCACTCAGGGAAATCGCCCAGCGCCTGCAAGAGGCAATTGACCGCAACCTCTGGCAACCCAAATCCAATTCTGCCCGTGCCCGCATTGCGGGGCTGCTGGAATGACGCCTGAACGGCTGGGGCCGGATGATCCGCGACTGCCTGCCACCCTTGACCTGATCCGCACATGCTTTGCCTATATGGACGGACGGGTCGATCCGCCGTCGTCCATCCACCGCATGACACTGGATGTGCTGGCGGATCATGCCGCGCGGGATGAGGTTTGGGTGATCGGAGCCGCGTCCGTTGCTGCCGTGATCCTGCAGGCCAGACCCGAAACGCTCTACCTTGGCAAACTGGCCGTGGCAAAGGCCGCGCGTGGCACCGGTCTGGCCCGGCTGTTGCTGAAAACCGCGATCAAAGAGGCCCGCCAACAGGGTTTGCCCACGATCACACTGCAAAGCCGGGTAGAGCTGACAGAGAACCATACAGCCTTTCGCAAAATGGGGTTTACCAAGACAGGTGAAACCGCCCATCACGGCTATGACCGCCCGACATCCTTCACATTTACCCTGACCCTCTGAAAGGGTAGCCTGCGCGCCAAAGGGAGCATCACCATGACAGACGATACGCCAAACACCCCAGCCGAGGGCGATGACCGCCACGCGATGAAGATGGCCAAGAAAAAGGCCGCGCGCGACAAGATCATGGCGACCAAAACCGACAAGAAGGGTCTGATCATTGTCCACACCGGCAAGGGCAAAGGCAAATCCTCTGCCGCTTTCGGGATGATCTTCCGCTGCATCGCCCATGACATGAAATGCGCGGTCGTCCAGTTCATCAAAGGCGGGATGTCCACAGGTGAGCGTGACCTGATCCTTGGCAAATTCAGCGACACCTGCGCGTTCCACACAATGGGCGAAGGCTTCACCTGGGAAACGCAGGACAAAAGCCGCGACACCGAAATGGCGCAGGCCGCATGGGCCAAGGCCAAGGAACTGATCGCGGATGAAAGCAACCACATGGTCCTGCTGGATGAGATCAATATCGCGATCCGCTATGACTACGTCAGCGCGGCCGAGGTCGTGGCGTTTCTGCGTGACCACAAACCAGAGATGACCCATGTGGTGCTGACCGGGCGCAATGCCCACGAGGACCTGATGGAACTCGCCGATCTGGTGACAGAGATGGAGCTTGTCAAACACCCTTTCCGGTCCGGCATCAAGGCGCAGATCGGGGTGGAATTCTGACGGCACAGGGTCATGTCGATACTGATCCTCAACAAGGCCGACCAGATCGCAAGCGGCGTGCAGCGCGCGATCTTTCGCCATCCGGATGACGCAACCAAGCTGGTGAAGGTGCTGAAACCCGCGGCAGAGATGCCGAGGAGGACGAACTTCAACGGGCGGATGGACAGGCTGTTCCCCGGCACCCGCCTGCGCCAGATCCGCAAGGAGTATCAGGAATACCTGCGCACGATGCTGAAGACCGAAGGACGCGAGGCGCATTTGCCGATCAGCCATATGTTTGGCTTTGTGAGCACGAGCCTTGGCCTAGGCTGCCTGACCGAATCCGTGAGAGAGCCGGACGGGTCACTGG
>JAHDGO010000111.1:3268-6814 GCA_020627605.1 Yoonia sp. | reverse complement strand
AGGCCGTGACAGCCCGCCGTGTCCTGACAGCAGCAGAAAAGGCGTTGGGCGATCTGGGTGATCTCGACAGCGCCCGCGCGCAGGTCGAGGACATCAAGATGACGGTCGAGGCCGCGCGGATCACGATGATGTCGCACCGCTCTGCCCATGATGAGGTGCGGCGCGAGGGCGAGGCGCGGCTGAAACGATCACAAGAGATCACCAAGGAAATCAGCGGCTGGAAGCACCGGCTGGAGACAGCCAACAAGCGCACAGCCGAACTGCTGGAGCGCAAGGAACAGTCAGAGGCTGAACTGGCAGAGGCCACCGCCGCGCCGGAAGAGATCGCCGCAAAGCGGGCCGAACTGGCCGATGCGATCGACGATGCAGAGGCCCGGCGCAAGGCCAGCGCCGACAAACTGGCCGCGGCAGACAGCACCCTGCGTGACGCAGGCCATGCCGAACGCGATGCCGAACGCGCCGCATCAGAGGCCCGCGAGGCCCGTGCGCGGTCAGAGGCGCGATCAGATGCCGCCAAGGAAACCGTGGCCTATGCAGCAGAGCGGATCATGGAAGCGCAGGAAGTGACACCAGCGCAATTGCTGGAAACGCTGCAAATGGCGGTGGAGGACATGCCAGCGGCCGAAAAGGTCGAGGCTGAAGTCAACGCGCTGAAACGCCAGCGCGACGCGCTGGGCGCCGTCAACCTGCGGGCCGAAGAAGACGCCAAGGAAGTGCAGGTCGAGCATGATGCGCTGGTCGGTGAAAAGGCCGATCTGGAGGCCGCGATTGCTGCCCTGCGCTCTGGCATTGCCAGCCTGAACAAGGAGGGGCGCGAGCGTCTGCTGACAGCGTTCGAGCAGGTGAACGAAAACTTTGGCCTGTTGTTCACCCACCTCTTTGGCGGTGGCGAGGCCAAGCTGGTGCTGGTGGAAAGCGATGACCCGCTCGAGGCTGGTCTGGAAATCATGTGCCAGCCGCCGGGCAAAAAGCTCAGCACGCTGTCGCTGCTTTCCGGTGGAGAACAGACGCTCACGGCGCTCGCCCTGATTTTTGCGGTCTTCCTTGCCAATCCCGCCCCGATCTGTGTGCTGGACGAGGTTGATGCGCCGCTGGACGATGCCAACGTCAATCGTTTCTGTGACCTGCTGGACGAGATGTGCCGCCGCACCGACACCAGGTTCCTGATCATCACCCACCACGCCGTCACGATGAGCCGGATGGACCGCCTGTTCGGCGTGACGATGGGTGAACAGGGTGTCTCGCAGCTGGTGTCGGTTGACCTGAAAAAGGCAGAGGCGATGGTCGCCTGACCCTGTATGCCTCCGGCGGGCGTTTTCAGGGCAAGATGATGAGAGGGGCTGCACACGGATTGCTCCCCTTAATGTGACCGCCCCTTGCGGATTTTCCCGTTACGCTGACATGCGAAGGGATGATCACGATGCGAATTCTGTTTCTGATTTTACTTACGCTTGCCGGCACCGCCACTGCGCAGGATTTCGTGCCCCGATCAGGTGACAGGATTTTGGATGCCCAAGACATGGCCAGTGATGTCGTTGGCCGCAGCCATGAATTTTTCGACGGCGGCGTATCCAGCTTTGCCGCCGGTGGCAGCTACAGCTACACCTATCCCGGCGGTGGCACGGCCTTTGGCACCTATGCGCTCCGCGCTGACGGCGTTGTTTGCAGCGATTTCAACCACGGGTTTTCGCGGTGCGACATGTATGTGCATGACGGCACCCGGTTGGTGCTGATCACCCAGGATGGCGCGCGTTTTCCGGTGCGCACTGTCAACTAAAGCCGGTTGAGCAGTTCCACCGTCGGCCAGGCATCCGCTGGCAGACCCAACCGTTCCTGTTCTGCCTGTACGGCGTTGCGGGTCATCGCCCCCAGAATACCGTCAATCCCGCCAACATCATGCCCGCGCCGTGTCAGTTTCTGCTGCAATTGTTGCATTTGCGGACCTGACAGCGGTGTGCTGGGGTTGCCTGCATCATAAACCGCTGCACCCTGCAGACGGGTCGCGAAATAGGCGGCGGTGGTGACGTAGACAAAGCTTTTGTTCCAATCAAAGTAGACTTCGAAATTCGGATAGGCGAGGAACGCCGGACCGTTGCGCCCCATCGGCAGCAGGACAGATGCGGGCAGGTTTGCAGGACCAAGCGCGCCTTGCCTTGCGGTCACACCGCGCGCGGCCCAGTCGCGCACTGACAGTTTGGTATCCAGCCCGGTCAGCGACCAGTCGAGGTTCGCAGGCACGTTGATTTCCTGCAACCAGGGTTCATTCGCGCGCCAGCCCAGCGACGACAGGACATTCGCCCCTGTCATCAGCGCATCGGGCGAAGAATTCTTGAGGTCAACGACCCCATCGCCGTCGCCATCCATGCCTTGGGTGACAATCTCTCGCGGTAGTTTCTGCAGCTGCCCAATCTCGCCCGCCCAAGCACCGGTTGTGGTTGCCGGGTTCATGCCGCCACGACGATAAAGCTCGATCGCGGCGATCAGTTGCGGGCGGAACAGCTCTGGCCGGCGACAATCATGCGCAAGGGTCAGGAGCGCGTTACGGGTGTTGAAGCTGCCCTGCACCTGCCCGTAATCCGTTTCAAACGCCCAGAAGGCCAGCAATACGCCGGGGGCGATACCGAAACGCCGCTGGATTTCGTTGAAGGTGCTGGCATAGCGCTGCCCATAGACGCGGCCATTGTCGATCCGGTTCTGGCTGATCAGGGCGCGGGAAAAACTGATGAAGTCCTTTTGAAAGACACCTTGCGCGCGGTCGGCATTGATCACCCGCTGGTCGATCTGTGCGCCCTGGAAAAACGCATCAATGGTGCCTGCCGGAATGCCTTGCGCCTGCGCCTCTGCCTTGACGCCTGCGATGAAATTGCCGACCGGACCGCCGCATGTCTGGGCGTGGGCGGTGCTGGCAAGAAGGGAAAGGGCAAGGATGGCTGCGCGCATGGTGTCTGCTCCGTCGATGGCTGTTGGGCGGCAGGGTAGCGAAGCACAGGCAAGGCGCAAGCATTGTGGGGTGAAGACGGCGAAAATGCCCCTAGAAGGGCCAGAGCATCAGTGTCATGGCGACTGCCACAGCATAAATCTGTCCCCAGCACAGCCATAGCACGCGCACGGCGCTGTCAATGTCATCGGGCCCAAGGTCCCGCCGCCCGTCGCCGTTGACATAGGGGTCGTCCTGCAACTGACCTTCGTAGCTGCGCGGCCCTGACAGGGCGATATCCAGCCCGTGGGCCATCGCCGCCTCTGGCCAGCCCGCATTGGGAGAGCGGTGAAGCGGGGCATCGCGCAGGATACCGCGCCAGCCGGGACGGCCTGTCACTGCCCAGATCAAAACGGCGGTCAGCCGTGCGGGGATCAGGTTCAGCAGATCGTCCAGTCGTGCAGCGGCCCAGCCGAACTCCTGATGCCGTTCGGTCTTGTAGCCGATCATGCTGTCGGCGGTATTGGTGAACTTGTAGACCAAAAGGCCCGGTAGACCGGCCACCGCAAACCAGACGATCGGGGCGACAACGCCGTCAGAGAGGTTTTCTGCCGCACTTTCGATGGCGG
>JAHDGO010000111.1:0-3258 GCA_020627605.1 Yoonia sp. | reverse complement strand
GCGGTACCTTACCCGACGCCAGATCGATGAAGTGATCGATGGCGGCACGGGCAACGGCACTTTCATCCATTTCGCGCGTATCGCGCCCGACAATCATCGCCACGCTGCGCCGCCCATCACCCGGCGACAGGCGCAGGGCATCACCGACGGCGCCCACATGGTCGGCCAGTGAGCGTTGGGCCAGCAGGACGGCCAGTACGATAACATCCGCCACCCCACCGGGCAGTGTGGTGATCAGCCAGCCCAGACCGGCAGCAGCAATGCAGAGTTCGATGACCGTCAGCGTGCCCATCAGCTTGCGCCGCTCTCCCGTGTTGAACCTGTCATCACACCATCCGATCAATCGCCCCATGAGCACTGCGGGATGCGGGATATGGGACCACAGCCAGCGCGGCTCTCCAAAGGCGGCATCAAGCATCATGGCGATGATCAGGATCACAATGCGCGCTCCAACTGGCTCCACCGGTCGGGGGCTGGCAGTCCAAGCCGCAGCCAGTTGCCCGCATAGGGGAAGATGCGTGACAGGATGCGGTGCCCGGCCAGATGGTCATGCGCCGCCTGCGCATCCTTGACCCGGTAAAGCCGGAAAAGCGTCGTGCCGCCCAGAACCTCGGCGCCCGATTTGGTCAACAGACCGTCCAGACGCGCCGCATCTGCGGCCAGCCTGTCGCGCGTGGCATCGGCCCACTGCGGATCTGCCAATGCCTCTGCCCCGATGGCCAATGCAGGGCCTGACAGTTGCCATGGCCCCAAAAGATCGCGCAACCGCGCGATCACCGCGGCGTCGCCAATGGCAAAGCCCAGCCGCAGCCCGGCCAGACCCCAGAACTTGCCAAAGCTTTTCAGAACCACCGTGCCGGGCCGCGCTGCCAGGTGGATCAGCGACTGATCGGGGGCCACGTCACAAAAGCTTTCGTCTATGATGGTGAAGGGCGTGTTCAACGCAGCAGCGGGCCACAGCCGCCCGTCAGGGTTATTGGGATGCACGACAACCTGCAGATGGCTGGGGGTGTCGCTTGTCTCCCAACCTGCGGCGGCAAAGGCTGCGGTCGTTGTAGGTGGGTGTCGGGATCGTCACCGCGCCCTGCGGCAGGGCGTGTGGCAAAGCCGCGATAATCGCTGATGCGCCTGTTGCGCCAACGATGTCGGCCTCTGGCGGGACCTGCCAGAAATGACGGGCCAGTGCATAAAGCCTGTCAAAGGCAGCACGGTCCGGCAGGGCGGTCCATGCGTCGTCGGACAAGGCGGGCATCGGGTATGGGACCGGATTGATACCGGTGGACAGATCCAGCCAGTCACCCCGTGTCCCGCCAAAGCGGGCGATCGCGGCGTCAATACCGCCGCCATGATCCCGCGCGCCGGTCATTCGTCGTCTGGCAAAGGGGGGTGGCGGGTCACAAAATGGCCTTTGATCGCCTCTGGCCACGTGCGGTAGGGCACCTGACCCGTTTCTGACTCAGCATGGGCCATCGCGTAAGAGACGATGCCGCTTGCGGCCTCTGTCTCAGGTGCAAACTCGCCAAGCGTATAGCACAGCTTGCCCTTGGCCTGGATCGCCACATTGCACGCTTTCCTGCAGCCCATCAGGCAGGACACGCGGCGGGTTTTCACGTTCTGCAGGCCGGTCGCGGCAGTCTCCACCAGATCGGCCAAAGCCTCTCCGTCGGTCTGGGCCATATCGGTCTGGTCCCAGCCGTCGCGTTTGCATGTATCGCAGATCGTAATCCAGGTGGTCATGCGCGGTTTACCCTCAAATTGCTGCGCTTGTTCAAGCGGATTTCTGCCGGTTTCACAAGGCGTGATGGTCGACCCTGTCTTTAGGGACAGGGTGCCCCCGGATGTTAAGGTTTCATTAAGACTTTGGCCGTTCTTTTGTTCATGCCGCATTCACAAAAGTCTGAATGGCTGATTGCGGCATTGCAGCCAACAGGGAACCAAAATGCAAACGCTGATCGTACAAAGCAATGAATCCCTTGGATTATTATGGGAACGCCACTTATCACGCCTTGGTGTCGACGTCACAGTTGCGACCACAGGTACCGATGCGATGGATAGGATACAATCAGTCGATTTTGACGTCATTGTTCTTGATCTGATGCTCGACGACCGCAACGCGCTGACGGTCGCCGATTTTGCCTATTTCCGTCAGCCTGACGCCAATATCGTCTTTGTGACGGACACGACGTTTTTCTCTGACGGGTCTATCTTTGCGCTGGCCGCGAATGCGCGGGCCTTCATCAAATCAGACACAGCCCCATGCGATCTGGCCGCCATCGTGCAGCATTATGGCCAGGTCAGCCCCGCCCGTGCGGCGCATCAAAGGTTAGCGGCGGGTTGATCGGCACAATCCGGTGCGGATTGATGCTCTCGTGGCTGTAGTGATAGTGGCGCACGATGTGGTCCATGTTCACGGTCTCGGCGATCCCCGGCATCTCATACAGCTCGCGTGTCAGGCCCATCAGATTGGGATAGTCGATCAGCCGCTTGCGATTGCATTTGAAATGCAGGTGATAGACCTGATCAAAACGCACCAAGGTTGTCCACAAACGCCAGTCAGCCTCTGTCAGGCGGTCACCCATCAGATAGCGGTTGTCTGACAGCCGTTCTTCCAGCCAGTCCAATGTGTCGAACAGTGGATGCACGGCCTTGTCATAAGCCTCTTGTGTCGTCGCAAAGCCGGATTTGTAGACCCCATTGTTCAGTGTGTCGTAAATGCGGTCGTTCACCGGCGCGATGGCCTCGCGCAGGTCCTCCGGCCAGTAGTCATCCGTGTTGCCGGTGATCCCGTCGAAGGCAGTATTGAACATGCGGATGATCTCAGAGGATTCGTTGGAAACGATCGTGTCGGTTTCCTTGTCCCACAGAATCGGCACCGTGACGCGGCCAGAGACATCGGGCACGGCCTTGGTGTAGATTTGCCGTGCAAAATCAAATCCGAACAGCTTGTCGCCGGTTGCACCCTTGTCATCGACCTCGAACGTCCAGCCATCGGACAGCATATCAGGATGCACAACCGAGATATCGATGTGGTCGGTCAGACCTTTGAGTACGCGAAAGACCAGCGCGCGATGCGCCCATGGGCAGGCGTAAGAGACATAAAGGTGATAGCGCCCCGATTCCGCCTTGTAGCCGCCTTTGCCAGACGGGCCAGCTGCGCCGTCTGCCGTGATCCAGTTGCGAAAGCTGGCGTCCTTGCGCACGAACGCGCCGCCGGTTGACTTTGTATCATACCAGACGTCATGCCAGACGCCCTCTACC
>JAHDGO010000110.1 GCA_020627605.1 Yoonia sp. | reverse complement strand
GCGGGGTTGCTGACCATCGTTTTTGCCTATGCCACGCTGAACCTGTTTCAGATGTCGATGGCCAACATCCGCTTTATCCGTGAGTTCGGCGTGATGGCCGTGATGGAGGGCGCGCTGTGGCAGATGCTGCAGATCATCGGTTCTGCCTTTGTCGCCCTGCTCAGCTATATCGGTTTCAAAATCTGCGAAAGCGAACTGGTGCACCGCTATCAGGATTGGCAGAAAAAGTGATTTCAGGGCTTTCGCGCCCTGCCGTCCGCGCGCATCAATAAGGGATGACAAACCCACCCGGATACATTGCATTCATCCGCGCCAACCTGCCCTTTCTGGGCACGGGTTTTCTGTTGTCGTTCCTGTCGAGCTTTGGGCAAACCTTTTTCATCGCAATCTTTGGCGGCGAAATCCGCGAAGCCTATGGTCTGTCGAACGGTGACTGGGGCCTGATCTACATGGTTGGCACCGGTGCCTCGGCCATTGTCATGGTCTTTGCCGGGGGGCTGGCTGACCGCTTTCGGGTGCGCACGCTGGGCATTGTCGTCGTGCTGATGCTGGCTGCGTCTTGTCTGCTGATGGCGTTCAACCCTGTTGCGGGCCTGTTGCCCTTTGTGATCTTCGCCCTGCGGTTCACCGGTCAGGGCATGACAAACCATGTGGCCGTGGTGGCCATGGCGCGCTGGTTTGTCGCCACACGTGGGCGGGCGCTGGCCGTGGCGGCCTTCGGGTTCATGTTTGGCGAGGCCACACTGCCGCTGACCATGGTCTGGCTGAAGTCCATGATCGAATGGCGCACGCTTTGGGTGGTCTTTGCCGTTTTCTGTGTTTCCGCCTGCTTTCTGCTTTATCGCCTCTTGCGGCTGGAACGCACGCCGCAGGCCATGGCCGCCGAAAGTCACGCCACCGGCATGCACGGGCGGCACTGGACGCGGGCCGAGGCACTGCGCCATCCGCTTTTCTGGGCGATGGTCCCGGCTGTCATGTCGTTTTCTGGTTTCGGTACAGCCTTCTGGTTTCATCAGGTGCATTTTGCCGAAATCAAAGGCTGGTCGCATCTGGCACTGGTGTCGGTCTTTCCGCTGGGAACCATCACCCTCGCGCTGTCGACCATCGTTTATGGCTGGGCCATTGACCGGTTCGGGGCGATCCGCCTTTTACCGATATATCTGATCCCGCTGGTGCTGGCCTTTGTGCTGCATTGGTATGCGCCCTCACTGGGGTGGGCAGCCCTGGCCGTGGTCCTTATGGGGCTGGCCGGCGGCGGACAATCGACCTTGCTGAATGCCTGCTGGGCCGAGTTTTACGGGACGCGGTTCCTTGGATCAATCAAATCGGCGGCGGCGGCACTGATGGTGCTGGGTTCTGCCATCGGGCCGGGGTTGTCGGGCTGGCTGATTGACAGGGGCGTCGGGTTCGAGGTGCAACAATTGGGCTATGCCGCCATCTTTGCCTTTGCCGCGCTGATCCTGATTGTCCCGACACGGCGCGCCCATGCGGCGCTATCGGTTCCGGCGTAGATAAACGTAATAGGCGCCGTGCCCGCCATGGCGAATATGGGCTGGCGTGACCTGCAGGATTGCCGGGGCCAGCGGCGGCAGCGCCAGCCACTGCGGCACCTGATGGCGCAAAACACCATGGCGCGTCGGGATCGGCCCGCCATCATCGCGGTCCTTGCCCTTGCCGGTGATCACCAGAACCAGCCGCCGCCCCATGGCCTGTGATCCCAGAATAAAGGCCACAAGTTCAGGATGCGCCTCTGCCATCGTCATCCCGTGCAGGTCGATACGCGCCTCTGGCTTCAGCTTGCCCCGCTTCATCTTCCCAAAGGATTTGTTGTCCATGTTCACAGGCGCGGCAGCAAGCCGGTCTATCAGCGGGCGCATCACATCATGCGGGCGGCGGTGCTGCGCGCGTTCACCGACCTGAAACTTTGGCAGTGGATCGGGGTGCGGCGTGGGTCTTTTAGGCGAAGGGACCGGGGCGGCATCCGGCTCTGCCATGTCACGTTCGGGGTGCAGCGGCGTCGTGCGATCCGCGACACGGTCCCACAAGGCACGCTCTTCCGGCGACAGATGCCGTGGTCTGCGCCTCACCGCTGCGCCACCAACAGGCGATGGGCGATTGTGGCAGGCAACAGCACAACCATGCGCCCGCCATCCCTGATCTGGCCAGCGGCGCGGCCCGCATCATCGCCAGTACCGAAAAAGATATCTGCCCGCTGCGCGCCCTTGATGGCGGATCCTGTATCCTGCGCGATCATCAGGCGGTTGATAGGTTCTGCCCCATCCTTTTCAATCCAGACCGGCGCACCAAGCGGGGTGAACTCGGGATCAACGGCAATGGTCCGGTGCGGCGTCACCGACCGGTTCATCGCACCCAGCGGGCCAAGGTCGGCAGGCACCTCGCTCACTTCACGGAAAAAGACATAACTTTCGTTTTCCCACAGCAGCTCTTGCCCAGCATCAGGGTTTTCATGCACCCAGTTGCGGATCACAGCGGCTGACACCTCATGCGGTTCAAAGATCCCCCGTTCGATCAGTTTGACACCTACTGATGAATACTCTCGCGTATTCTTGTCGCCGTAGCCCACGCGCATCATGGTGCCGTCAGGCAAGCGGATACGGCCTGACCCCTGCACCTGCAGAAAAAACAGATCAACCGGGTCGGTCAGCCAGGCCAGCTCCAGCCCGCGCCCGGCCAAAGGGCGGGTTTCCTCGATCTCGCGCCGGGTCAGATAGGGCTCTCCCGGAACCAGATCATCGGGCACTGCATAGATCGGATATTGGTACGCATCACCAAAGATGCGCGCGCCGGGCAGTTCCGGTTCAAAATACCCGGTGAAGAGCATCGGATCGCCATCTTCGATCAGAATGGGGCGAAAGAATTTTTCGAAGAACCCGCGCGGTTCAGGGCCGGTGCGCGCAAAATCACAAAGGATCGACCATTCGCGATTGTCCAGATCACCGCAGGTGTTCAGGAATACGTCCAGGGCCGCCTGATGGTCATCAGACGGCCAGCCGCGCAAGGCGTCGTAGGACAGCTGGGAATAGGTCGGTTCATCGGCCATGGCATTGCCTGCAATCGTCAGGGATACCCCGATGGCACCCGCCCAGCGTGCGATCATTCGCCCGTGGCAACAAGCCGCCAGTTTGGATCGCCAGCATCCATCTGGCGCGCAAAGGTCCAGGTGTCTTTCTGGCGCTTGATCTCTGTGTCGCTGCCTTCGATGATGTCGCCTGCGTTGTCGCGCACAATGGACGTCATTTCCGACTTAAAGCGCACGCTGACCTCACCCTCTTTGGTGATCTCGTCGAATGTGGCATCTGTCAGTGTCATGTCGCTGATGCCGATGAATTTCGCGTCAATGGTCAGGCCCTGACGCTGGCGTTCATCGACCACAGCGGCGAAGGCTTCATACACGTCTTCGGAAATGAAGGGCACGATGCTGTCCAGATCACCATTTTCAAAGGCCATCAGGATCATCTCGTAGGCGCCGCGCGCGCCGCCCAGAAATTCACTGACATTGAATGTGGGGTCCACGCGCTTCATCGCGGCGAGTGCCTTGGCCGCTTCTGAATCCTCTTCCACATGATCAGTGATATCCAGATCGGGCCCACCTTCGATTACGTCAAAGTCAGGTTTGCCAACACGGCGGTTTGGCTCTGGCCGGGTGACGGCGGGTTTTTCAAAACCCTCGCGTGTGCCCAGTACGCCGCGCAGGCGCAGGATCAGAAAAACAGCGATGCCCGCAAGCACCAAAAGCTGAATAAGCGGAGAGTTCATCAGGACCTCATATCGGTAGGGCATGGAAACCTGCCCCTTCGGTTCTTATGTAGGTCAGGGGTAGGGCCGAGTCCACCTTGGCCCCCAACATGTTATGAAAGGTGCTGCGAATGTGGCTGTTCCTTGCTTTTATCGCGGTCCCGATGATCGAAATCGCCCTGTTCATTCAGGTTGGCGGCGTGATCGGCATCTGGTGGACACTGCTGATCGTGCTGCTGACGGCGATTGCCGGGTCCTATCTGGTGCGCAGTCAGGGGCTACAGGAACTTGGCCGCTTGCAGCAGTCGTTCCGGGATTTGCGGGATCCGACGGAAACGCTGGCCAGCGGCGCGATGATCCTCTTTGCCGGTGCGCTGTTGCTGACACCGGGATTCTTTACCGATGCGGTGGGTCTGTCACTGCTGATACCCGGTGTGCGCAAGTCGATTTTTGAGGCGATCAAGACCCGCATCAACGTCCAGCGGTTTGAAATGGGCCAGGGCCCACAACCCGAGCAGCCCAACCCTAGCGATACCGTCATTGACGCCGAATTCGAGGATGTGACCCGCGAAAAGGCACCAAAGGACGGCCCGTCAGACTGGACCCGGCATTGAGCCCGCAAAGATAGACTGTTAGGAACGCGCCAACCTTTTTGAACCGGAGCAGTTTCCAATGGCCGATACACCCGAAAACGGTGCCGCAACCCCACCCCAGCAACCGCAGATCAGCAGCCGTGTGCTGGCACAGTACATCCGCGACATGTCGTTCGAAAACATCCTTGCGCAAAAGGGTGTTTCTGGCGATGCGCAGCCTGAAATTCAGGTGCAGGTGAACCTTGATGCGCGCAAGCGCAAACAGGACAACCAGTTCGAGGTGATCACCAAACTGAACATCACCAGCAAGACCAAGGAAAAGGGCGAACCGCTTTTCGTGCTGGAGCTGGAGTATGCCGGTGTCTTTCAGGTCGAGGGCGTGCCTGACGAACAGATGCATCCCTATCTTTTGATAGAATGCCCGCGCCTGACCTTCCCGTTCCTGCGCCGGATCGTCAGCGATGTGACACGTGACGGTGGCTTCCCGCCGCTGAACCTTGAAACCATCGATTTTCTCTCACTCTACCGCTCTGAACTGGCCCGCCGGACAGAAGCAGAGAAAGCCGCAAAAGAAAAAGCGAACTGAGGCCGGGCGTCAGCCTGACTTTTTCCAGAGTGCGCCGTCGCCCAACTGTTCAATGAAAGCAGCATGGGCGGCGGCTTCTTCATGTGTAAGACGCGCCGCCAATGGTGAGGGCCGCGGTGTTGGCCGCCATACCTCGCCACCGGCATCGGCTGTTGTGCTGCGGGTGTCGGCAGCCAAGGCGAAATCCGGCTGGCGTCCGCCGATCAGCTCCAGATAGACCTCTGCTAGAATTTCGCTGTCCAGAAGCGCGCCGTGCAATGTGCGCGAGGTATTGTCGATGCCAAACCGGCGGCAAAGCGCATCAAGTGAGGCAGGTGAGCCGGGAAACTTGCGGCGGGCAATGGCCAGTGTATCCAGCGCCTGATCCATCGGCAAAAGCGGGCGGTTGACCCAGCCCAGCTCTGCATTCAGGAACTTCATGTCAAAGGCGGCATTGTGGATCACCAGCTTAGCATCGCCGATGAAATCGACAAAGTCCTGCGCGATGTCCTTGAACAAGGGCTTGTCACGCAGGGTTTCCTGACCGGGTTGCGGTTTCTGCGGTGGTTCCAGCAGATCCGGCCCTATGCCATGAACGCCAAAAGCCTCTGCCGGCATGGCGCGTTGCGGGTTGATATATTGATGGTAGGTGCGCCCAGTGGGGACATGGCCGATCAGCTCGACCGCGCCGATTTCAACAATCCGATCGCCTTCGGCAGGCTCGAACCCGGTGGTTTCGGTATCCAGAACGATTTCACGCATGATGGGCCTTTGTGAGTGTGGCGATCAGATCTTGCACCGCCGCCCTGGTGGCGTCCAGTGACAGCGTCTCGATCACATGATCGGCGCGGGTGCGTTTTTCATCATCGCTGATCTGCAAATCCAGGATCCGGGCGAATTCAGCCTCTGTCATGCCAGGACGGGCGAGCACTCTGGCGCGCTGCACCTCTGGCGGCGCACTGACGACAAGGACCGATGACAGCCAGTCCTGTGCGCTGGTTTCAAACAAGAGTGGAATATCGAGGACAACCAGCGGCGCATCCGTTTTCGCAAGAAAGGCCGCACGGTGATTGGCCACCAGCGGATGCACGATTTCCTCGATCTGTCCGATCACGCCAAGGTCCTCGGCAATCAATTTGCGCAAAACGGCGCGACTGACAGCATCGTCAACGATCGCATCGGGAAAAAGCCTGCCGATTTCGGGGACGGCGGCACCCCCTTTGGCATAAAGTTCATGCACAGCGGCGTCTGCATCCCAGACCGGGACACCGGCATCACGAAACATCTGGGCCGTGGTCGATTTGCCCATGCCAATGGATCCGGTCAGGCCCAAAAGATGGGTCATGCCAGCACCGCGTCGCGTGTTGCTTGATCCACCTCTGGTCTGTGGCCAAACCAACGCTCGAACCCCGGCACGCCCTGATGCAGCAACATGCCGAGCCCGTCGACGGTGGTGCAGCCGGCTTTCTCTGCTGCATCAAGAAAGGGCGTGCGCAAAGGAGTGTAGACGATGTCGGTGACAGTAGCCGCCGGGTTCAGTTGATCCAGCGACACCTTGAATTCCTGCGCACCGACCATCCCGAGCGACGTAGTGTTCACAACCGTCATCGCATCAGTCAGCATCTGATCTGCCTGCACCCAATCGACGACACGGACCCGTGCGCCAAAATCGTCGCGCAGCGCTTCGGCCTTGGGTCTGGTGCGGTTTGAAATGACGATTTCCGGCACCCCGGCATCTGCAAGTGCCACGATAATGGCCCGGGCCGCCCCGCCTGCGCCGAAAATCGCTGCCGGGCCAGCCTTTGGGTTCCAGTTTGGCGCCCCTTGCTGCAAATTGGCTGTGAAGCCGTAACCATCTGTATTATCAGCGAAAATGATCATCCTTGAATGTCAGTGTGTTCGCAGCACCGATCAATGTCGCGCGGTCTGTCACATGATCTGCAA
>JAHDGO010000109.1 GCA_020627605.1 Yoonia sp. | reverse complement strand
AGAGACCGCTGACGCACCGCTGGTTTCAACGACAAACCCTGCAAGCACTGCCGCACCGCTCGTCGTGCAACGGCCCGCTGCAACCGAGGAGGCCGAGGTCACTACGGCACAAGATGCCGACGCAGAGGTGGAAGAGACCATACCGCAGGATGCCAGCGACGAGGCAGCAGAGGCAGCGCCGACGACGACCAACGCCGAAGTCGATAACGCCGAGGTCGCTGAAGAGCGCACGACACCGGCAAGTCAGATCAGGATCAACCGCCCCGGCACCGAAGAGACAGAGCCCGCCGGGGAAGAGTCGATCGTCGTGTCTGACACCGAAGAAGACGCCGCGCTGCCAGCGTTGGAGGCTTTTGCCGCAGCCTTTGAAAACCCAGATGATCTGCCGCTTCTTGCAGTCATTCTGGTGGACGATGGCACGAATGAAGCAGCCGTTGGCGCAGTTGCTGCTCTGGGCTTTGCACCAACCGTTGCGCTGAATGTGCTGCAGGGCGACGCAGGCGACAAAATGGTCGGCTACCGCAATGCCGGGGTCGAGGTCGCGTTGCAGACCGGTTTGCCTGCAGGCTCTCAACCTGCTGATGTCGAGGTCGCGTTTGAGGCAGCGTTCGACATACTGCCAGAGGCGGCAATGCTGTTTTCTGACGGGTCAGGGGTGCTGCAGAACGACCGGGCCGTGACGGCGCAGGCGATGGAGGTTCTGGCCGCACAGGGGCGCGGCTTTGTCGGTGTGCAACGCGGACTTGGCAATGCCACCCGAGAGGCAGAGGCGCTCGGCGTGCCGGCTGTGGCTGTCGGCCGCGAAATTGACGGGGCTGGTAAGGACCAGCGGGCGATCATCCGTGATCTGGATCAGGCGGCGTTTCGGGCGCGTCAGTCAGGCGGTGCTGTGATCCTTGCCCCTGCAACGGCAGAGGTGCTGGCCGCATTGCAGGTCTGGGCCGCTGATCTGGATCAGGATCAACTGCTGCTCGCCCCGGTCTCTGCCGTCCTGCTTGCGCAGGAATAAAGCCTAGTTCCCACCCTCGCCGAACATGCGTGCATCGGCGGCCGCCTTGCGGATAGCGTTCGATTTGTGAACGGTTTCCTGATACTCGGCCTCTGGATCGCTGTCGTAGACGACACCACCACCCGCCTGAATATATAGTTTCTCGTCTTTCAACACGGCGGTGCGCAGGGCGATACACATATCCATGTCACCGTTCGCGCTGAAATAGCCGCACCCGCCACCATAGACGCCGCGCGTCTCCGGCTCCAACTCGTCGATGATTTCCATCGCACGCACTTTGGGCGCGCCCGAAACCGTGCCAGCAGGCATCCCGGCGAAAAAGGCGCTCAGCGCGTCCTGATCGTCTGCCAGTTCCCCCACCACGTTGGAAACGATGTGCATCACGTGGCTGTAGCGTTCGACGATAAACTGCTCTGTCGGGCGCACTGTGCCGATCTTGCTGACCTTGCCGGTGTCGTTGCGGCCCAGATCCAACAGCATCAGGTGTTCTGCCAACTCCTTTTCATCGGCCATCAGATCGGCCTCGTTGGCGTTATCCTCTGCCGGGGTCGCGCCGCGTGGGCGGGTGCCCGCGATGGGGCGGATCGTGACCTCTTTGCCGAAGACGCGCACCAGAATTTCCGGGCTGGCCCCGATCACCTGAAACGCGCCGAAATTGAAAAAGAACATAAAGGGCGAGGGGTTCGTGCGCCGCAGTGAACGGTAAAGCGCAAATGGTGGCTCGCGGAAGCTTTGCGTCCAGCGCTGCGAGGGCACGACCTGAAAGATATCGCCGGCCTTGATGTAGTCTTTGGCCCTTTCCACGGCGTCCAGATACCCCTGATGAGTAAAGTTCGAGACAGGCGGAACCTCCGGCGCGGGGTCCGACAGGGCGCGCGCTTCTGACGGCATGGGCCGTTCCAGCGCACGCTGCGCGTCCATTACACGTTCGGCTGCCTGGGCATAGGCGGCGCGGGCCGACAGCCCTGAATTGACATAGGCCGGGGCCACAAGGATGACATCACCCTTCACACCATCCAGCACCGCCACAACAGAGGGGCGCAGCATCACCGCATCCGGCAGACCCAATGGGTCGGGGTTGATGTCTGGCAGATGTTCGACAAGGCGGATCGTGTCATAGCCCAGATAGCCAAACAGCCCGGCAGAGGCCGCAGGCAAACCGTCTGGCAGATCAATCCGCGATTCGGCCAGCAAACGGCGCAGGGCGGTCAGCGGATCATCGGTGCAGTCCGTAAAGGCCGCAGCATCAAATCGCGCGTCGCGGTTCAAACGTGATGTTGTCCCGCGGCATTCCCAGATCAGATCGGGGTTCATCCCGATGATGGAATAGCGCCCGCGCACCTCGCCGCCCGTCACACTTTCCAGCATGAAGGCGTTCTCGCCGGCGCCAGACAGCTTCAGCATCAGCGACACTGGCGTGTCGAGGTCAGCCGCGATGCGGGTGTAGACGATCTGGTTTTCGCCAGCCTCATAGCGTGCTGCGAAATCTGAATACTCGGGCAGAAGGGCCATGGATGCGCCTATTGAAACTGCGCGTTGACCGCGTTGATCGTCGCTTGGTTCAGGGATTGTTCAGTGTCTTGGCTGAGGCGCGTGGCATAGGCGTCAAAGATGTCCTGCGCGATCCCTGCGGCTGCGTTTTCGCCAAGGGCGTCACGCTGCGCCTGCACGTTTTCGTCCGTCAGGTCCGGTGCGATGATATCATCCAGACGCACGATGATGGCGCGGTCCTCGGCGTCCAGCACCTGCACCTCACCGACCTCCATGCCAAAGATCGCGTCGTTGAAGTCTGGTGGTGTGCCTTCGACAAAGCTGCGGCGCGTCAGGCCCTCTTCGATTTTCGGCTCCAGCCCGAGCGTATCGAAACCGGTCAATGGCAAAATATCAGCGGCAATCGCCTCGGCCTGTTCCACAATAGCCTGCAATTGGCGCTGGTCCTGCCACGCGGTGGCGACGTCTTCACGCACGTCTTCCAGCGGACGCAAGGTTGGCGGTGTGATCCCGTCAAGGTTCAGCGCAAAGATGCCCCCGTCCGACAGATCAAAGAGTTCGGGGAAATCACCCTCGCGCACCAGTGCGGCCTGATCGCGGAAGTTGTCGTAGGCGGCAATGCCGTCTGTGACCTCTTCGGTCCAGTCAATGGTGCCCAGTTCCATCTCTGTGCGCGCGGCAAGGTCCTGCATGCTGGCACCACCGGCGATCAGGTCGATCATGCCATTTGCCTGATCGTTGATGTACTCGCGCGCGGCCTCCATGGCGAGTTCTTCGCGCAGCAGCGGGGCTGCATCATCCAGCGGTGTTTCAGTCGCGGCCAGAACGGCATTCACGCGAAACAGGGCAGGGCCAGTTGTTGCGTTAAACGGACCAACCACATCGCCGGGCTCGGCGGCAAAGGCAGCCTCACCCGCCGCGCCGAGGTCCTCAACCGACACATCGCCCAAATCAATATCGCTGAGCGACAGACCACGTTCCGCGACAAGGTCTTCAAACGTGGCTTCACCGGCATCTATGCGGGCCTTGGCGGCTGTGGCGCGTTCCTGATCGAGATAGACCAGACGCTCTACCAGACGGCGTTCCGGCTGGACGTAATCCGCGATGCGGTCGTCATAAAGGGCTGCAACAGCAGCATCACTGACCGTCATCTGATCAACGATCATCGAAGGGGTCAGCCAGACGTAGGTGATATTGCGGGTTTCCGGCGCAGTGAACGCATCGGGGTTTTCATCATAATAGGTCTGGATGTCCTCAGGCGTCGGGCCGGGCACCGGCGCGGTCAGGTCATCGGCACCGACGGTGGCCCAAGTCACGCTGCGGCCTTCGCCGATATACTGCACCATGGCGTCGGCATAGGCGTCTGGCGTCGGCACGCCGCTGACAACAGCGCCTTGCAGCAACGTCCGTGCCGCCTCTTCCCGCAGACCCGCCTCATATTCGGCGGCAGTCTGGCCTGTTTGCTGCAAGATCATACGATAAGTTTCGCGGTTGAAGCCGCCACCGCCCTGAAAAGAGGGCGTCGCCTGCAACTGCTGCAACACACGTTCATCACCGACCGAAATACCAAGGTTGTCGGCCTCGTTATCCAGGGTGCGCAGCAAGACGACCTGGCTCAGCGCCATCTGATCAACGCCAAAGGCCTGCGCCTGCTGGAACGACAGTTGCTGCCCGAACTGGTTCGACAGTGCGCGGATTTGCTGGTTCAGCGCGCGCTGGTAAGAGGTGACGGAGACCTCCTTGTCGCCCACTGTGCCGATACTGCGGATGTTCCCGCTCAACCCGCCTGTGCCAAAGCCCGCGAGGCCCACCAAAATCACACCGACGATGATCCATGCGCCGTATCTTTTGTTGCTTTTCTGTGCCATTCGTTCGCCTGCTTCCCACGCTGGTTTGCGCATGAATAAGGGCGCGCGCAGAGGGGCGCAAGGGTCAGAGCGACAGCGCCGCCAGACGGTCAAACAGCGTCGCCACGCCAGCACGGTCGATATTGGCAAATGCGATGCGCAACTGCGCCTCGCCACCGGGCAAATCGGCGGGCATGAACATCGTGCCGGGCAGGCAGAGGACGCCAGCCTCTTTCACCAGACGTGGGGCCAGATCAGCGGATGACATGGCAAATGGATGGCGCACATAGGCGAAATATGCGCCACAGCCCAACAGCTCCCACCCTTTGGCCGCAAGCTTCGGACAGTTGTCGGCAATCGCCGCGCGCCGATCTAGGATTTCCAGTCGTTCCCCGGCGAGCCAGTCGCCAAGGTTCTGCATCCCCCAAAGGGCGGCCCGCTGGCCCAGCTGGTTTGGACAGATCGCGACCGTGTCGAGGAACTTTTCTATCTCGGCCAGGCGTGCCGTATTGGCGATGACCGCACCAACCCGGTGCCCCGTCAGTCGGTAAGCCTTTGAAAAGGAATACAAATGGAATAGCGTGTCGTCCCACGTCGGGTCTGAAAACAGATCATGTGGCGCGCCATCGCGACTGTCAAAGTCACGATAGGTTTCATCGACGATCAGCGCGATGCCCTTGGACCGCGCCAGCGCCATGAAGGCGGCAAGCACGTCTGCCGGGTATTCCACGCCGCAGGGGTTGTTGGGGCTGACAAGTGCGATGGCCCGTGTCCTGACCGTGATCAGCGCTTCAGCAGCCTTTGCCGAAGGGATCATGCCCTCGCCCACAGGCAGGGGCACGGTTTTCACGCCAGACATGTCCAGCCACATGCGGTGGTTGAAGTAATAGGGGACAGGCAGGATGACCTCATCCCCTTCGGTGCAAAGCGTGGCAATGGCGGCAGCAAAGGCCTGATTGCAGCCAGAGGTGATGGCGACCTGATCCGGCGTCACCGGCCCGCCATAGGCGGCGGTCCACTGCACAGCGACTTCTGCACGCAAGGCTGGCAGTCCCAGCACCGGGCCATAAAGATGGGCCTCTGCATCATTTCGCACGATATCGGCCATCACCTCACGCAAGGGGGCAGGGGGTGGATCAACCGGGGCCGCCTGACTGACGTTCAATAGGGGCCTGCTGGCAGGGTGGTCGACGCCTTCCAGCCAGCGCCGCGCCTCCATCACCGGCGGCGGAAATGTTGTCGCGGTGCGCGGTTGCGTCATGGCGTTGTCCCTGTCCAGCCGCAGGCGCGGCGTCTAATCCTTGCCCCGGTAGGGCTCCACATATTGCAGCGCCATGTCCCATGGGAAGAAAATCCATGTGTCCTGGCTGACCTCTGTAATGAAGGTGTCGACCTGTGGGCGGCCCTTGGGCTTGGCATAGACGGTTGCGAAATGGGCGTTGGGGTACATCTGGCGCACCAGCTCCAGCGTTTTACCGCTGTCTACCAGATCGTCGATGATCAGAATGCCGGTGCCGTCACCCATCAGTGCCGCATCTGGGGCTTTCAGTACCTTGGCCTCTGCCTGATCCTGATGGTCGTAGCTTTTGACGCTGATCGTATCGACGGTGCGCACATCCAGCTCGCGCGCGATGATCATCGCCGGGGCCATACCGCCGCGGGTGATGGCGACAATCGCGCGCCACGCGCCGTCGTCTGGGCCGTGCCCGTCCAACCGCCAGGCCAATGCGCGGCTGTCACGGTGAATCTGGTCCCAGCTGATGTGAAAGCCTTTTTCGTGCGGCAGGCGGTCAGTCATCGTGTCGTCCTATTCTTTGGTGATGTCGGGGGCATCAACGGCCTTCATGCCGACAACATGATAGCCCGCATCCACATGCAACACCTCGCCGGTCACAGCGCTGCCCAGATCTGACAACAAATAAAGCGCCGATTTACCGACCTCTTCCTGCGTCACGGTGCGGCGCAGCGGGGAGTTATACTCGTTCCACTTCATGATCAGGCGGAAGTCGCCAATGCCAGAGGCAGCAAGGGTCTTGATCGTGCCGGCGCTGATCGCGTTCACGCGAATGTTATCCTTGCCCAGATCCTCGGCCAGATAGCGCACTGATGCCTCCAGTGCGGCCTTGGCGACACCCATGACGTTGTAGTGCGGCATGACCTTTTCGGCGCCATAATATGTCAGCGTCAGGCAGGACCCGCCATCGGTCATCATCTTTTCGGCCCGCTGCACAACGGCGGTAAACGAATAGACGGAAATATCCATCGAGGTCAGGAAATTGCCGCGCGAGGTGTCGACATAGCGTCCGCGCAACTCTCCCTTGTCAGAAAAGCCGATGGCGTGGACAATGAAATCCAACTTGCCCCAGCGTTCTTCCAGCGCGGCAAACAGGGCGTCAATCGAGGCTTCGTCGCCAACGTCACAGGGCAGAACGATGTCCGAGCCGACAGAGGCGGCCAGCGGATCAACCCGCTTTTTCAACGCCTCACCCTGATAGGAAAATGCCAGTTCCGCGCCTGCGTCAGCGCAGGCTTTTGCAATGCCCC
>JAHDGO010000108.1 GCA_020627605.1 Yoonia sp. | reverse complement strand
CCCACCATGCAAAGTCGGCACGTCAAGTGCCGCGAACCCATAGTGCCGCAGCCACCGCAGATCGCTGTCAAAAAACGCCCGCAGATCCGGAATCCCGTATTTCAGCATCGCGATCCGGTCGATGCCCATGCCGAAGGCAAAGCCCTGCCATTCCGCCGGGTCGATCCCGCCGGCCTGCAGCACCTTGGGGTGCACCATGCCGCTGCCCAGAATTTCCAGCCAGTCGTCTCCCTCGCCCACTTTCAGCGTGCCGCCCTCCCATGAACAGCGGATATCGACCTCTGCCGAAGGCTCGGTGAAGGGGAAGTGCGAGGCGCGGAAACGGATGTCGACATGATCGACCTCGAAATAGGCCTTCACGAACTCTTCCAGCACCCATTTGAGGTTCGCCATAGAGATATCGCGGTCAATCGCCAGCCCCTCGACCTGATGGAACATCGGCGTATGGGTCTGGTCATAGTCGGCGCGATAAACACGGCCGGGGCAGATGATGCGGGTGGGGGCACCCGTGGCTTCCATCGACCGGATCTGCACCGGGCTGGTATGGGTGCGCAGCACATGGGGCGGGCGGTTATCGCCGGGCGCACGGTGGGTATAGAACGTGTCCATCTCGGCCCGCGCCGGGTGATGGCCAGGGATGTTGAGCGCATCGAAATTGTACCAGTCGCTTTCGATCTGCGGGCCTTCGGCCACGGCAAAGCCCATATCGGCAAAGATCGCTGTGACCTCTTCGGTCACCTGACTGATGGGGTGAATGGTGCCTGCCCGGCGGGCGCGTGACGGCAGGGTCACATCCAGCCACTCCCCCCGCAGCCGCGCATCAAGGGCGGCATCGGCAAGGGCGGCTTTCTTGGCTGACAGGGCGCTGTTGATCTCATCCTTCAGGGCGTTCAGCGCGGGGCCAGCGGTCTGGCGTTCCTCTGGCGTCATCTTGCCCAGCTCTCGCATCTTGAGGCTGATCTCACCCTTCTTGCCGACAGCCTGCACGCGCAGGTCCTCGATGGCGGCCTCATCACCCGCTTCGGCAATCAGGCCAAGGTATTTCTGTTTCAGATCGTCCATCGGGGCGCCCTCATCATGCTGTTGCGCCGTGCTACCCGCTGGCCATTTGGCATGCAAGACCTGCGCGACGGGCCGGGTGGGGTCTGGTCATGGAAACCTGACTTACCGGGTCTGCCGGACCGGCCTAAGGTGAACCCATTGGTTGGTTGAGATTTTCACGAGGACTTTATGAGACAGCGGATCATATTGACGATCGCGGCGCTGGCTGTGGTGGCGGGCAGTGGCAGTCGCGCTGGTGGCGCTACTCCGGCGTTTTCATCTTGCGCTTTGACAGATGAAACGCCGGTTCATACCTGCCTGACGGATCACGCCCGCGCACATAGTGGCGTTGCCAGCCTTCCGTGACGGTGTCAGGGTCGCGTGCCGACAGACGTGCGTTGAAGTCGGCGCGGTCCTGGCGCCAGTGATCATAGCTGTCTTTCAGGGCTTCGGCCTCTGCAAAGGTCTTGATCCGCGGCTGTATCTGATCAAAGGCGGCATGCGGGACAAGCGACAGAAAGCAGAAGCTTTCACCCTTTTCAAAGCGGATCGTGCCGGGCCGGATAAAGCGCCAGTTCATCGTGAACGGCAACGGCAACCAGTCGGTCTCGATCAGCCCTTCCAGCGCGGCGATACCATCCTTGGCGGTATTTGGCGCGCCACGCGCAATCACCGCCCAGCCCGGCGAGGTCCGAAAGAGATAGCCGGTGTGAAAGGTCAGGACACCATGACCAAAGGCCGAGACAGCGGTTCGTTCGACGCCAGCCGCGGGATCATCGGCATGGATCACCAGATCAGCGGTCGCGGTGCCGCCATTCCACGTCGCCTCAAAGGCAACTGGCGACAGCAATTCCCACCCGCTGGCATTGGCAATCGACAGCGGCGTGCAGCGATAGGCAAACCGGTCAGAGGTGGCATCCATCCAGTCACGTGCCGACCGTGCCGGGATCATCTCTGGCACGCCGTCATGTTCCCGAAAACAATCGAAATCGGGATAAACGGGAAGCATTTCTGGCTCTTTGTCGGTCATGTCAGCTCCGTTTCGCCGGGGGCCGCGGGGTACTGGCACGAAAACATCATCGCCGCCTGTGTTCAAGGACAGGACTGCACCATGACCCGGCGATAGGCATAAGCACGACTTTTGTGCTAAGCTGGACCGGCCCCAAGGTGCAATTTCCTGCGCGAGGTCGCTGATGCCATTGTTCTATTTCGGACAGGTGGCGGCACCGCGATATTTTGAAAAGTGGATTGGAAGACAAAGATGGAAGATAGGACCCCTCCCCCGCGTGACGCGCAAGCCCGGCCGAAACCTGAACAAGGCACGGTCTGGGGCTTTATCCCCGATCAGGCTCCCCGCACATTCTACTACGTCTATGGCCCGTTTCTGCTGTCGCTGGGGCTGACCTTCTTTCTGGCCACGCAGGACGCCGCGTTCGAGGCGATCATTGCCGTCTTTGACGGGCTGTTGCGCTTTGATCTGGTGGGTATCGCCAATGCGGTCTTTGCTGTGCTGGGGTTTGTCGCACTGCCGGTGGTTTTGTGGCATGCGGTGCTTTGCGGGCTTTATGCCAAGCATTTGCGTGACAGGCAGACGGCCTTCAACTTTCAGGCCCGCCCAGAAAATCCGCCACCTTTCTGGCAAGACGTGCGGCAGCGCCTGCGGGCCGCCACAAAGACGCAGCCCGCCTCGATGGTGGAACGCACGGCCGTTGTCTGGATCAGCCGCCTGCCTTTTGCCGGGGGCGTGCTGGGGCTGATCCGTATCCTGCGCAGCCCAGAGGTGGACTGGAACTCCCCTGCCGGGTTGCAGGCTATCGCCGCCGCCGTGATCTGTGCGGCGATTTTTGCCAGCGGTATCTGGGCCTATCGCCAGGTTGAAGAGCTGCCGGATGGCGGCAACAACCGTGACCTGATCGTCAAAGGCGTGGTGGCCCTTTGCGGCTTTCTGCGTCGCCGCGTCGGCTGGCTTTTCCGGGTGGGACGCAAGATCGCCAACCTGCTGCCAGCACGCAACGGCTGGTTTCTGGATATGTGGATCGCCGGGCGGGACTGGTGCGTCAGACAGCTGAACCGCTTTCACGTCATCACGCTGATCATCTTCGTTGGAATAGCGGCCTATCCGATGGGTGGCATTCTGCTGGGACCAGTGGCTGTGACGCTGGTCTTCATCTGCGTGCTTAGTTTCGTGTTCGGCCTTTTCAACATCTTCTTTGTTGCGCCGCGCACCCTTGGGCTGCCACTTGTGCTGGTGCCGCTTGTGCTGGGCTATATGTCCAACGGCACCTACAACTTCATGCTGGTGGCAATCATCGGCACCGGGATTGTCGTCTATTTCTCACTTCGTCAGCAAACGGCACATCTGCCAGCCTATGCCGGCCTTTTGCTGATCGGCGCGCCGCTGGTCTATGGTGCCATCTTCTTGAACCTGTCGGAATGCCGGGCCTTTTCCGGCTGCAATATCGTCGCCGTGGATGATGGCGCGCGCAAGCCAGAGCTGGCAACGGTGGGCGATGCCTTTGCTGCATGGGATGCCACCGACCCTGACAGGGACGTCATCCGCGTGGTTGCGGCACAGGGCGGTGGGCTCTTCGCGGCCTATCACGCCGCGATGCATCTGGCGCATATGTCAGACACACGGCCTGGCTATGCCGACAGCATTTTTGCGATCAGCGGTGTGTCTGGCGGTGCTGTTGGTGGTTCGGTCTACTGGGCAGTGCGCGCCAGCGGGGTTTGCAACGACGCCATCGTCAGTCTGGACAACACCTGCCACGTGGACCACGTGCGCGAGATTTTGCGGAATGACTATCTGTCGCCAGCGCTGGCCGGTCTGCTGACGCGGGACTTTCTGGAAAGCATCGTGGCGTTTTCGTCTTTCTCTGACGTGCCGCTGGACCGGGGGTATATCCTGCACACCCGGCTGCGCGACCTGACGGACCGCAGCCTGCCGCAAGAAGACATGCCGCTGATTGCACGCCCGCTGCATGCCAGCTGGGACGCAGACGGCGGCATGCCCTTGCTGTTCCTGAACGGGACCGATGTGCAATGCGGCACCCGGCGGGTGTTCTCGCCCATCAGCAACTTCACCCCGATTGATGAGCGCAACCGCTCCTGCGGCACGCGGGCGATCCCGGTCAATGCCATCAACAAGGACAGCGACGGCGTCAGCGTTGGCGAAGCGGCGGTGATGTCTGCCCGCTTTCCCATCGTCACACCACCCGCGCGGCTGAACGTCGGGCGGGGCGAGGCCGCACGACAGCAGCAAATCGTTGATGGCGGCTATTTCGACAACACCGGGCTGGAAACGGTCAATGATATCCTGCTGGAGCTGCCAATGGACAGGCGCAACGTGCAGGTTGTGACCTTCGAAACCCGGCTGGACAATCTGACAGCTGGCCCAAACAAAGGGCTGGTCGGGGCACCCCTGGGCGCCCTGCTGGCCGTGGCCTCTGCGCGGGTGTCGACCTCACGCGCGCGGTTCCAGCAACATTGGCTGCCGCGCAATACGACGCTGAACATCAAACCTGACGTGCTCGATTTCGTCGACCGGCGGCTGAAGGCCAACTTCACACTCAGCTGGCTCTTGAACAACCTGACCTTCTGCGTGATCGAGACAGAGGTGACAGGGCGCGAACTGGACGGGTGCGATGGGACATCACAGTGACGGTGGGATTAATCCCAGTTCGGCGAATGCTTCACTTTCAATGAAGGTCTACTACGGATGAAACGGTGAGAAGAATTCTGCAAAAGGACATTGGCTAAGTGCCCTTAGAACCACAAACCTACCGACAATATGCCTACCTCGGGATACAGGGCAAAGGCCCCGCAAAAAGATTACCGACGTACTGGGCATTGATCCTGATGATGAGTGGCCAGAGGGCGACCCTTGGAAAACAATGGGACCTCACAAACGGCGCTGGTTCATGAACTGGAAGCTCAATAGCGGCTTAGCAGAAACAGAAGATCTGAATTCACATGTCGCGGCTATCTTATGGAGACTGCGCAAGCGTGTGCGCGCAGGATTTGCGTTTTTCTTTGAAGTACTGAGGCCCGCTCCTTGGTCTGGCCTGCGGCCATGACGTCGACAGCTTTCATCTCAACTAGATCCCATCTACGCAGCATACTATCGATGGCCATATTGAATAGAGCGCGGTCGCGATGGTTTTCTGCCAGTTCAAGCCGAACACGGATTGCCCAGACATGCCTTGGTTTCAGAGACCGTTTTTGACCGACGAGGCGTCCCTTGTTCCAGGCGGGGCGACGTGCAGGAATTGCGGTTAGGTGTTAGTTCCACGGCTGATCCTCCGATCCGCCAGTCCCTGACACCTCGGCAACCCGACGTTGTCGGCTTTCCGATATCACAAATCTACTTGTGGCCATTGGGTTCAAGGCGCCCTGTGGCGCATCCACAGCATGCATTGCGCCGCGCACGCAACCGGATCGATGACATTCACGGATAGCTTTTTCCTGACAATGTCGAGAACTTCGATCATACCGGCGCAGCCAAGGATGACCGCAGACACGTCATCCTCCCGCTCAGCACGGAGCGCTTCAGCGGCGACGATCGGCCCTGCGCGACCGGTGTTTGTTTCAAGTTCCAGAACCGGGACCTCGGAGGCACGGACACGGGACATCAAATGCCCCAAACCTTGCTGTTCGATGTTATGCTGAATGATCGGCGTCGAGACTGAGAGCGTCGTGACAACGCTGAACCGCCAGTTTCTCATGGCGGCGTAGTGGTAAGATGCCTGACCAATGCCGATGACGGGGCAATCGGCGATCCGAGCGGCATCCTCCAGTGCTGTATCGTCAAAGCATCCGATGATGATCCCTTCAGCCCCCTGCGCAGACGCGCGACGAACCAGCTTGAGCAGTGGTCCCTGCGCGGCCTCGCCATCCGAGACACCTTGAATGGCCTCCGGTCCTTCCGTCGAGGTCCAGCCTTCGAAATCCAGCTCCGGGCAGGCGTGGCGGGCTTGCGCCAACATCGCCTTGGTCATTGAGCCTGTGCTGTTGGGATTGATGATGACAACCGTCATCAGATCATTCCCTTGCCGGCATCTGAGCCTTGCCGGGCACGGCGCCGGTTCATCAGCCACACGACAAGCAGGAAAACCCCGATCACAAGCAGCGAGAAGACGGTCGTCAATGTGCCCAGTGCGAACAGCACCGGCGTGGTCACGTTTGTGGTCATGCCAAAGATCTCAAGGGGCAGCGTGTTGTAGCTGCCGGAGGTCAGCAGTGTTCGGGCAAATTCGTCGTAGCTGAGGGTGAAACCGAAGAGGGCGACCCCGATCAACGACGGCGCGATGATCGGAAGAACCACGTGGCGGATGACCTGCCAAGGGCTCGCGCCAAGATCGCGAGCTGCTTCTTCAAAGGATTTGTCGAAGCGGTTGAACACCGCAAACATGATCAAAAGACCGAATGGCAGCGTCCAAGTCAGCTGTGCGCCAAAGCCTGAGCTGGACCAATGCACCGGCAGACCGGATTGTGACCAGATGAGGCCCACCCCAAGCGAGATCAGGATGGACGGAATCACCAGCGATGTGATGATCAGGTAGAACAGTACTGATGCGCCTGCAAAACGTTTGCGGAATGCTAGCCCGCCCATGACCGAGACCACCACTGTGGTGACCATCACCATCAGCCCCAACACCAACGAGCGACTGAAGGACCCCCAAATATCGCCAACGGCCTGCTGTTCAAAAAGATCACGGAACCAATGCAGTGACAGGCCCCGCATCGGGAAGGTCAGCCCTCCGCCCGGGCCCTGAAACGACAAGATGCCGATGGTAAAAGTGGGGCCATAGAGGAAAATCAGAAACAGCACGAAGAAGGCGGTGAGGATGTAAAAGGATCTGGGGCGCGGCTCCATGATCAGAGTTCCTT
>JAHDGO010000107.1 GCA_020627605.1 Yoonia sp. | reverse complement strand
AATGCGGGCGACATGGCGCGCCGCTGCCATATCCTTGACCAGACCGAAACAGGTGGCCCCTGATCCCGTCATCCGGGCCAGACTGACCGCTGGCAAGGCGCGCAGGCGGGCCAGGGCATCCGAGACTTCGGGCACAATCGCCTCTGCCGGGGCCTGCAGATCATTGCGTTGCGCGGCCAGCCAGTCGACAAATCCGTCGTAGTCGAGCCCCTCTGGCACCGCCATCATCGGGCTGCCGTCGCGCCGGTCCAGCCCCGCACACACCGGGCCGGTGGGCACGCCAACCGGCGGGCGGACCAGCACCAATGCGCAATCCGGCAGACGCGGAACTGGCGACAGCACCTCGCCGATACCGGTCATGCGGATGGGGCGCGGGGCGGCCAGACAGACCGGCACATCGGCCCCCAGCGCCACCACCTCTGGCGCGGTGGGGGGCAAGGGGGCGACCTTCCAAAGCTCTGCCAGCATGGTCAGGGCGGCGGCGGCATCGGCTGATCCGCTGCCAATCCCGGCGGCATGGGGCAAGTGCTTGTCCAGATGCAGCACAGCGCCGCCACTGACGCCGCGTGCCTGTTGCAAAGCACGTGCCGCACGCAGGATCAGGTTGCTGTCATCAGTCGGGACACCCGCCGAAAACGGGCCAGAGACAGTCAACCGCAGATCGGGTGCTGTCGTCGCGGTCAACTGATCAGAGACATCAGCAAAACCCACAAGACTGTCGAGCAGGTGATACCCGTCAGCGCGCTGCCCCGTCACATGCAGGGTCAGATTGACCTTGGCGGGTGCGTTGGCCTTAATTATCGCCACTGGCCAAACGAATGGGCGCTTGCCCCTCGTCCATCAGCACCAGATCAAGCCCGCGCACCAGCTTGTCACGAATACGGTCCGCTTCAGCCTCTGCCGGATCAAACGACAGGGCGCGCTGCCACTGGAATTGCGCCTCGATCTCGCGACCCACGGCCCAAAGGGCGTCGCCAAGGTGGTCATTGATCACCGGATCCACAGGGTCTAGGGCGGCAGCCTGTTCGAGATGCACCACTGCCTCTTCATATTGGCCCATCTGGAACAGTACCCAGCCAAGGCTGTCGATGATGGCACCATTATCAGGGCGGGCGGCTGCGGCTGTTTCGATCATCTTCAGCGCTTCATCCAGCTTTTCACCGCGTTCCACCAACGAATACCCCAGATAGTTCAACACCTGTGGCTGATCCGGGCGCAGGGACAGGGCGGCACGGAAATCCGCCTCTGCGGCGGGCCAGTCATCCTGTTTGTGGTGGGTGATGCCGCGGGTGTAATGCACAAACCATTTGGCATTGTTGTCGTCACTGTAAAGCGCGAGGGCCTGTGAATAAGCGCCCTCTGCCTCATCATAGCGGCCAGCGTAACGCAGATTGTCACCCTTGGTCGCATAGACCTCTGGCAGGTCCGGGTGGGACCGCGTCAGTGCCTCCAGCACCTCTATCGCGGCGTCGTCGCGGCCAGCGGCGCGCAGGACATCGGCACGACCAAGTTCGGCGGCATGGAATGACGGATCATCAGGTGAAACAGTCACATACACCGCATTGGCCAGATCATACTGGCCCAAGCTATCCAAAAGCTGCGCCGTCGTCAGAACCGCCTGCGTCTTTTCAGGGGCCAGATACATGGCCGCACGCGCGTAAAGCAGCGTATAGGCATCAGGGGCATCGCCGTTCAGGATGCCAGCGATCATGTGATAGAGGTCAGCCAGCCCCTGCACCGGCGTGCGCACGGCGTCATAGGCCACAGCCTCGCCAGCGGACAGTTGGCCATGCAGCGCCTCAAGTCCCGGGTCACGCTGGCTGCCAAACACGCGGTCCAACAAGTCAACAGCATCAGGGTTGCGGCCCAACTGGCTGAGGATCTGGGCATGGGCAATCGCGCTTTGGCGGCTGTAGCGCATCCCGTTGTCTGACGGCACGGCAAAAAGCGCCGCCGCCCCTTCGAAATCACCGACAGAGGCCAGTGCATAGGCCTTATGTGTCAGCCCATAGATCGCCATATCAGGATTCTCGATCACGCGGTCAAAGCTGGTGATCGCACGGCGCATGTCGCCTTCGCCCAGATGCGCCCAGCCTTGGGACAGGCTGTCAACAAGCGGGCCAATGTTGTGGCCCTGCTCCAGCGCGGTGAAAAGCGCGGCCCAATTGTCTGTCTTGGCGTTATGCAGGCCCAGCACCAGACTGGCGATCTGGCTTTTATGCCCGTGACCGATCAGTGCCTCGGCCACCGGTACCGCACGGTCGATCTGGCCCAGCGACACGTAGGTCGCGATGGCATTGTCGAGCAGGTAAAGGTTGGATGGATCCGCAATCAGACTTTCGGCAAAATAGCGTGCGGCTTCGCTGAAATCATGCGCCGTCTCGGCCTGACGCGCGGCCAGATAGGCCCCGGCGTTGGGGTCGGCCGCAGCCGGTGACATGGCCGCAAAACTGCAGGCCACTGCGATGGCGGAAACGGAACGTCTGAACACTGCGCGCACTTACCTCAACTTTTGCTTTTGACAAACCTATGCGCAGAAACGTTTGCATGTAAATTGGGCAATGTCGCAGCGGCAAATTGTTGCGGGTATGGCAATTGACCGACCCCACCTGCGCCGTCCTGCATGTCACTGTTTTGGGATGTCTAAACAACAAGAGGACAGGCCATAAGGCCCGTCCGCTCGCCCTGCCAATACTGCCCGTCCGCGCCTATTTCTTATGGCGCTTTACGTTGAAGTCGACACTAAGCGAAGTGGTGATTCGCCGTCAACAACTGATTCGCGAATCGCTTCAACTTGTTGGGGCATAAACCCGGCAGAGCGGATCGACAGGCACCGGGCTGACCAGAAAAGGGGTTTCGGGTGGCATACCGCTTTCCTCGATCCACTGACCATTGACGCAGAAATCCTGCGCGAAATTGCCAAGGTTGAAGCCAAATCCGGGGTCGCCGCAATCGGTGGCCGTCCCATCGGCGTTCCACGCCTGGCTGACACCAAGACCCATCGCGCCGGGCGTCAGAAACTCGCGTGCCGTCGGATCGTAGTTCAGAAACCAGCTGGCCCCTTCGGCCCGTGTCGCCATGTCCCATTTGCCCAACAGCTGGCCATCACGATAGCCCGCAATGCGAAATTCGCTGACGTCATTCTGGGTGATCAACGGCTTGTTCAATGCCGTGGGGTTCACCGACATCTGCCCGGTCATGGTATAGCCGTTGTCACCTTTCCAGCAGAAATAGAAATCCACCGCATGGGCCTGCGTCGCGCTCAGCGCCAGTGCAAATGCAGCGGTGCGCATCACGCGCGGTTTTCCCGCATGACATGCCCCGCCAGATACAGCGATCCGCAAATCAGGATGCGTGCATTGGCGTCCTGTGCCGTGATGGCAGCGATGGCTGCCTGCACATCTGGCGCCACATCGGCGGACAAGCCGACGCTGCGGGCGACCTCGGCGGTCTGTTCCGCCGGGATCGTGTTGGCCTCGCCGGGGATCGAGACTGCCGTCAGACTGGCGGCCACCGCGGCGAGTGGGGCCATATAGCCTGCGATATCCTTGGTATTCAGCATCCCGCAGATCAGGTGTGTCGGGCGCGCGGCCTCACCACGCAGTGTCGCTGCCAGCATCTGCCCTGCCGCCGGGTTATGCCCGCCATCCAGCCACAGTTCTGCCGGGCGGGCCAGATCAACCAGCGCGCCTTGCGTCAGCTTTTCCATCCGTGCAGGCCAGTACGCGCGCGTGACAGCAGCCTCGCAAGCGGCCTCATCCTTGCCAAGTGCGCGCAGCGCGGCGATGGCAGCACCCGCGTTCATGATCTGATGCGGCCCGCGCAAGACGGGCAATGGCAAATCCAGCAACCCGGTGTCATCCTGATAAATCAGGCGATCACGCTCTGTGCTGACATGCCAGTGCTGGCCGTGGACCAGCAGGGGCGCGCCACGCCGTGCCGCCTGGCGTTCAATCACCTCCAGGGCGGCGTTATGCTGGGGACCAACCACGCAGGGCACCCCGCGTTTAATGATGCCTGCCTTTTCGCCAGCGATCTCTGGCAGCGTCTCACCCAGAAACTGCTGATGATCCAGATCAACCGGCGTGATGATCGTCAGCGCCGGCGCGGCCACCACATTGGTGGCATCCAGACGGCCGCCCAAACCCACCTCCAGCAAGGCGTAATCGGCCGGGGTTTCTGCAAAGGCCAACAGCGCGGCAACGGTCGTGATTTCGAAATAGGTGATCTGCGCACCACCATTGGCGGCATAGCAGCGGTCCAGCACGTCGGTCAGGGCTTCCTCGGATATCAGATCACCGGCCAGCCTGATGCGTTCGTGAAAGCGCGCAAGATGCGGGGATGTATAGGCATGGACTGTTGCGCCGCCTGCCTCCAGCCCGGCACGGATCATGGCCTGGGTCGAACCCTTGCCATTGGTGCCAGCAACATGGATCACCGGGGGCAAGCGGTCCTGCGGGTTGCCCACCGCATTCAGCAGACGCCAGACACGATCAAGTACCAGATCCATGACCTTGGGATGCAAGGCCATCATCCGTTCCAGGATGACGTCAGATCCTTGGGTCACTTCGGCTGATCCGGCCCGTCAAGCTCTTCCGCCGCCTCAGACTGGATCTCTGGTGCTGGCAGATCGCCTTTGACCGGCGCATCCTGCTTGGTCAACATCCGCACGATGGTGACCAGTTCTTCTTTCAGGTCGGTGCGCTTTGTCACCCGGTCCAGCATCCCGTGATCCAGCAGATATTCGGCGCGCTGGAACCCTTCGGGCAGTTTTTCACCGATGGTTTGTTCGATCACGCGCGCCCCGGCAAAGCCGATCAGCGCATTGGGTTCGGCAATCTGTACGTCACCCAGCATGGCGTAGGATGCGGTGACACCACCGGTGGTCGGGTGGGTCAGGACAACGATATAGGGCAGTCCGGCCTCTTTCAGCATCTGTACCGCGATCGTGGTGCGCGGCATCTGCATCAGGCCCAGAATACCCTCTTGCATCCGCGCGCCACCGGCTGCGGAAAACAGGATCAGCGGACGCCCCGTGGCCACGGCACGTTCTGCCGCAGCGACAATCGCGTTGCCCACATACATCGACATTGATCCGCCCATGAAGGAAAAATCCTGCACGGCCACAACAACACCGGTGCGGCCCATCTCGCCCTCGGCCACAAGCATGGCATCTTTTTCGCCGGTTTTCTTGCGCGCCTCTTTGATGCGATCGCTATAGCGTTTCTGGTCCCGGAAATGCAGCGGGTCTGCCACAGGCTCTGGGACTTTGACCTCGACATAGACACCTTCATCAAAAACAGACTTCAGCCGGTCGCGCGCCGTGATTGCCATGTGGTGTTCGCAATTGGTGCAGACATTCAGATTGTCCGCCAGCTCGCGGTGAAACAGCATCGTGCCGCACTCGGCGCATTTGGTCCAAAGATTGTCGGGCACCTCTCGCCGCGAAAACAGCGAATTGATGGTGGGGCGAACGTAATTGGTGATCCAGTTCATGGGTGTGCCTTTGAAACGGTCTTATCTGCTCAGATATGACGCCACGGCAAGGATTGCAATCAACGCCTGATAGCGATCCGCGCGGCCAGCCACATCACGTATAGCGTGGTCAGCATGACGATGAGGACAAAGATCGACCATGGCTCAAGCAGGACCTCTGTCCCATAGGCATAAAGTGCGGGATCTTCGTAAGGATACAGAAACAGCGCCACGCCAGACGATGGCCACCCCTGAATGCCCACCACCAAAAGGGCAAAAGCGTTATTGGCCAGATGCAGCCCGATGGCCGCACCAAGGTTGCCGCTGCGGGCGGTCAAATCTGCGCAGGCCATCCCAAGCGCGGTGGCCCAGATCGCCCAGCGGATACCTTCCGCTGAACCATTGCCATTCCAGTAATGCAGCACGCCAAACATCAGCGATGGCAGCACCATCCAGACCAGCGGATGCGACGACAGACAGGCAAACTGCTGTTGCAGATAACCGCGAAAGAAGATCTCTTCCGTACCGACCTGCACCAGCAGGACCAGCAGCGTCACAGGGATCAGAAGCAGCCACACCCCGATGCTGCGCACCTCTGCAAGCTCCGCAATGGCAATCCATGGCGGCAACAACTCGATCACGAAGAGCACCAGCCCCACGGCCCATGTCACCCTGATCAGATCGCGAAATGCCGCCTCATATGGCCCGATCAGCGACCAGAACCCGCGCCCGTGCAACAGGCGCAACAAAAAGATGAACCCCACCGCAATCAGCCCGAAGGTGCCGAACTGCGTCAACGTGCCAAAGGTGCCGGTCCCATCCAGATAGGCGTCACGTGCGGCCTCTGACGGCAAAAAGGCCGCAAAGATGACAAATGACAGGTAAAACACAGCCTCAAACGCGATCACCATGACGACGACGCGCCACAGCTCTCGCGCGGCCCAGGCGGGGGCGATAAAATGGGAATGGGCGGCGTAAGGGTGCATTTGTGTCACCCTAGCGACGTTTGCTGCCGCGACAACCCGGCAAGGCGTTGCCTCGCGCACCCTGTATCCGGGCTTGCGCCGGGCCATCCCACTATTTAGACCCGTTCCGATAGTTTCCGCAGGAGAATCCAGATGCTCAAAGGTCCGGTCGATAAATCCAACCTTCCCAGCCGCCACACGACCGAAGGGCCCGCGCGCGCGCCGCACCGGTCCTACTACTATGCCATGGGTCTGGATGAAGAGGCGATCAAACAACCATGGGTCGGCGTCGCAACCTGCTGGAACGAGGCTGCCCCCTGCAACATTGCGCTGAACCGTCAGGCGCAATCGGTCAAGCTGGGTGTCAAAAAGGCCTTCGGCACGCCGCGCGAATTTACCACCATCACTGTCACCGACGGGATCGCTATGGGGCATGAAGGCATGCGTTCATCCCTCGCTTCGCGCGAGGCGATTGCCGACACGGTTGAACTGACCATGCGCGGCCATTGCTACGACGCCATTGTCGGTCTTGCGGGCTGCGACAAATCCCTACCGGGGATGATGATGGCTATGGTCC
>JAHDGO010000106.1 GCA_020627605.1 Yoonia sp. | reverse complement strand
CTGCGGGTTCTGCGCGCACAACCCCATGAAGAGATTGGTGATCCCGGCAGCCTGCTGGCACCCGAAGAAGAATTTTTTGGTCCCGCCGTGTTGAACCCCGCCGCGCTGGAAACAAGCGAGGTGGATGATGGCTGACCGTGCCGACGCCCGCACATGGATGCATCGCGGCATCTTTGTCGCACTCGCATTCTGGATCATCGTGTTTCAGTTGGTCCCGCTGGATATGCGCCCGGCAAACTGGGCCGGGCCCGACCTGTTGCTGGCGGCAACGCTGCTTTGGGTTGCGCGCAAGCCTGCCTATCTGCCGGTGCCGGTGATAGCCGGGTTTTTCCTGATGGCAGATTTCCTGTTCATGCGCCCACCTGGTCTTTGGACCTTGCTGGTGGTCTTGTTGACAGAAACCATCCGCCGCCAGCACCGCGAGTTTCGCAACATGACGCTGGTCGTTGAATGGGGCACAATCGCCATTGGAATTATCGGGATCACACTCATCAACCGGTTGATCATCGCTTTGGTGATGGCGCCACAGGCACCCTTTGGGCTGGCCATCATGGAAATGTCGGCAACCATTGTTGTTTATCCGCTGGTGGCGCTTTTCGCGCATTTTCTGCTGGGCGTCAGCCGCGCGGCACCGGGTGAAGTTGGCCGCAGGGGGCAACCGTTATGAGGCGTCAGCCAAAAGAAATCATCGAAAGCAGCAACATGATCAGCCGCCGCGCGCTGATCGTCGGTGGCGCGCAGCTTGGCGTCATGGGGCTGTTGGGGTGGCGGCTGCAATCCATGCAGGTCGAACAGGCGGATGAATTCCGTCTGCTGGCCGAGGAAAACCGCATCAATATCCGTCTGCTGCCGCCAGCGCGCGGTTTGATCTTTGATCGCAACGGCTTTCCCATTGCCGCCAACGAACAAAACTACCGCGTTGTGATGGTACGCGAGGACGCGGGCGATGTTGGCGCCGTTTTGGCCAAACTGACAGAGATCGTCGATATCGATCCTGATGATCTGGCCCGCGCCATGCAGGAAATGCAGCGGCGCTCGCCCTTTGTGCCGGTGACCATCGCAGACCGGCTCAGCTGGGAAGATGTGGCAGAGATCAACCTGAATACCCCTGCCCTGCCCGGCATTCAGGCCGAGGTCGGGCTAAGCCGCGTCTATCCGCTGGGTGCTGATCTGGCGCATGTGGTGGGCTATGTCGGCCCGGTCAGCGACTATGACCTGAGCCGGATCGAAGATCCTGATCCGCTGCTGCAGATCCCCAAATTCCAGATCGGCAAAAGTGGTGCGGAAAACAAGCTGGAGGCCAGCCTGCGCGGCAGCGCCGGCACCCGCCGGATCGAGGTCAATGCCGCAGGCCGCATCATGCGCGAGCTTGACCGTCAGGAAGGCGACCCTGGCAAGGACGTGCAACTGACCATCGACAGCCGCCTGCAAAGCTATGTACAGGCCCGGCTGGAGGGGCAATCTGCCGGTGCCGTGGTCATCGACCTTGAAAATGGCGACCTGCGTGCTGTGGCCTCTGCCCCTGCATTTGATCCGAACCTTTTTGTGAGGGGGATTTCGACAACGGACTGGAATGGACTGAACGCCGACAAATATCGCCCGCTGGCCGCCAAGGCTGTGCAAGGCACCTATCCACCGGGATCGACTTTCAAGATGGTGACGCTGCTGGCAGCGGTCGAGGCAGGGCTCGTCGCACCCGATGAAACCGTCTATTGCCCTGGTTTTACTGATGTTTTCAACATCCGCTTCCATTGCTGGAAACGTGGCGGGCATGGCAACATCAACCTGCATGAAAGCCTGAAACAAAGCTGCGACTGCTATTACTACGAAATCGCCCAGCGCGTCGGCATCGACAAAATGGCGGAAATGGCGCGGCGGCTTGGCCTTGGCGTGCGCCATGATCTGCCGCTCTCGGCTGTGGCGCAGGGTCTGGCCCCCGACAAGCAATGGAAGGCCGAGGTACATGGCGAGGACTGGCGCATCGGCGACACCGTCAACGCCTCGATCGGGCAAGGCTATGTGCTGGCCTCGCCCCTGCAGCTTGCGGTCATGTGCGCGCGGCTTGCCACGGGGCGTGAGGTCACGCCGCGTCTGGTGCGCCTGGTCGACGGGGTGGAGCAACCCAGCGGGCTGGGCGAAAGCCTTGGTATCAACGAAAACACGCTGCGCCGGGTCCGCGCATCAATGAATGATGTCTGCAACCACAGGCGCGGCACGGCCTATGGCTCACGCGTGGTGGACGAGGCCCACAAAATCGCTGGCAAGACTGGCACCAGTCAGGTGCGCCGGATCACGCCGGAAGAGCGCGCCGCAGGGGTCACCCGCAATGAAGACCTGCCGTGGGAACGCCGCGACCACGCGCTGTTTGTCGGTTATGCCCCATTCGACAACCCGCGCTACGCGGTCTCTGTCGTCGTCGAACATGGCGGCGGCGGATCACGCGCGGCGGCCCCGATTGCCCGTGACATTCTTTTGCAGGCGCAATTCGGCGGCCCACCCCCGCTGGAGGCTTATCCCACCGGTTTGCGTGATGAAATCGCCGCACAGCAACGCCGCATCGCCGCACGCATCCCCGCTGGTGCCACAGGACAAAGCCGCGCATGAGCTATCTTGAGCATAACACCAAATACGTGCCCACCGGCCTGCGCAAGGTGCTGCATCTGAACTGGCCGATCGTGATGCTGCTTATCGCCGTCGCCTCTGCCGGTTTTCTGATGCTCTATTCCGTGGCTGGCGGTTCAACAACGCCATGGGTTGAACCGCAATTCAAACGCTTCATGCTTGGTATGGCACTGATGCTGGCCGTTGCCATGGTGCCGATCTGGTTCTGGCGCAACATGGCCTTTCTCGCCTATGGCGGCTCACTTCTGTTGCTGCTGGGCGTGGAGTTCTTTGGTGAGGTGCGCATGGGCGCGCAGCGCTGGATCGACCTTGGTTTCATGCGTTTGCAGCCGTCAGAGCTGACCAAGATCACGCTGGTGATGTTTCTGGCCGCCTACTATGACTGGCTACCCAACAACAAAACCTCGCATCCGGTCTGGGTGGTCTTGCCGGTTCTTTTCATCCTCGCGCCGACGATGCTGGTGCTGAACCAGCCAGACCTTGGGACGGCGCTGCTGCTGCTTCTGGGCGGCGCAACGGTGATGTTTCTTGCTGGTGTGCACTGGGCCTATTTCGGGACAGTGGCCGCATTGGGGATTGGCAGCGTCCTCGCAGTTTTCCAAAGCCGAGGTACGTCATGGCAGTTGCTGAAGGACTACCAATACCGGCGCATTGATACGTTTATCGATCCGGCCAATGATCCTTTGGGCGCGGGCTATCACATCACGCAAGCCAAGATCGCGCTTGGGTCAGGCGGCTGGACCGGGCGGGGCTTCATGCAGGGCACGCAATCGCGGCTGAATTTCCTGCCCGAAAAGCACACCGACTTCATTTTTACCACGCTGGCAGAAGAGTTCGGCTTTGTCGGCGCTATCACCCTGCTGACGCTTTATCTGCTGATCGTGGCCTTCTGCATTATCTCAGCACTCAGCAATCGCGACCGCTTTGCCTCACTCTTGACCCTTGGGGTTGCGATGACCTTCTTTTTGTTCTTTGCCGTCAACATGGCGATGGTCACAGGCCTTGCCCCGGTTGTCGGCGTGCCGCTGCCGCTGGTCAGCTACGGTGGGTCTGCCATGCTGGTGCTGTTGGTCGGATTTGGTCTAGTGCAAAGCGCACACGTCCACAGGCCGCGCTGATGCTGAATGTTCATTTTTCCGCCAGACCAGACGCCTGGGCCGCGTATGAGGCACCGCTGAACGCCGCATTTTCAGAGGCGGGTCTGGTCATCAACCTGTCGCGCGATCACGACCCGGCGGATGTGGATTACATCATCTTTGCCCCGACGGGTCCAACCCGTGATTTCACTCCGTTCACCCGGACCAAGGCGGTGCTCAGCCTTTGGGCCGGGGTTGAAACCGTTGTCGACAATCCGACGCTGACACAACCGCTTTGCCGCCTGGTCGATGACAGTCTGGAACGCGGCATGGTGGAATGGGTTGTGGGCCATACGCTGCGCCATCATCTGGGGATGGACAGTCATATTACCGGGCAGGACGGCGTCTGGCGCGAACGCTTTCCACCGCTTGCCGCGGATCGCCTTGTCACGGTTCTTGGCATCGGGGCCTTGGGGGCGGCCTGCGCGCAGACACTGCATCAACTGGGCTTTCCCGTCACCGGGTGGAGCAGGTCACAAAAGGATATCCCCAACATCCGCTGTCTTGCTGGCAATGCAGGATTAAAGGCGGCGCTGACAGATGCCGAGATCGCGATCCTTCTTCTGCCTCAGACCCCCGCGACAGAGAATATTCTGAACAGGGAAACCCTGTCGCTGATGGCGACGGGCAGTTTCATCATCAACCCCGGCCGTGGTCCGCTGATCGATGATGACGCCTTGCTTGCCGCGCTTGATACCGGCCACATCGCCCATGCCACGCTGGATGTCTTCCGGACAGAGCCTCTGCCAGCAAATCACCCCTTTTGGGCGCACCCGCAGGTCACTGTAACCCCGCACATCGCATCGACCACACGGCCCGACAGCGCCAGCAGGATCATCGCAGACAACATCCGCCGCGGCGAGGCAGGCCAGCCATTCCTGCATTTGGTGGATCGCAGCGTGGGCTATTAGGCCATGATCCCTCGACTGCTTTTCACCTTTGCCATCGCGTTTGCGCTGCCAGCTTCGGCGCAAGAGATCACGATCCTGCCCGATACTATTGATCGCAGTTGCCGTGCCGGACGTGCCGCGCTTTACGATGAATGCGGCAGTCAGCAAAAGCTCTTTCGTCAAGCGGTCGTCCGCGCAAACGAAGAGGGCAAGACGCTGTTGGTCAGCTATGGCGCAGAATGGTGCATCTGGTGTCACGTGTTTGAACAATACATCAAGGGCGAACACACCCGTTTGACCTACCGCTTCAGCGATCCGGGTGATGCGGCGACCGAAGAAGTCACACTCAGCGAACGTCCCGCTACCGATCCGGCAGAGGAAGCTGCTGCCTTGCGCCGCTTTGTCGCCGAGACCTTTGTGTTGGTGCATATCGAGGACTATCACAGCGTCGACGGTTATGACGTGTTGGTCGAAAGCGGGGCAGAGGCCGCATTTTATGGCGGGCTGCCGTTTATCTTTACCGTGGATGCAAATGGCCGCTACGCCGCCCATCTGGACAGCAACGTTGTGGAAACGCGGCGCGATGGCTGGATCGACTGGTATCGCGGCTATGATCGCCCTGCCCTGATGACGGCACTCGCCGAAATGGATAGCGTGGCGCTACGCCCACAAAAGTAAGCGTTAACGCAGTTTCGGTGGCTTCGCCGGGTCCATCCCCGGGGCAGCAGGGCGTGCTGGCTCAGCGGGTTCCGGCAGATCAAAACGCAAGCCCACCCGCGCCAGATGCGCCGCCAACGGATCACTGCTGCGCGCGAAAAGGACATCCATGACCCCGGCATCAATGCCAGAGAACGTCAGCGCCTCACCAGCGGCATTGGCCAACGCCTCTTCGGCGCCCGGCGTGGCGTCGACAAAGGCCAGGACATGGCCCTTTGCGCCATCATCGTAGGTTGCAGCAGCCAGATAGGCGAAACGTGCCAATCCAGCGGCGATTGCCAGCTTGCGATCCAGCCCGCTGATCACCGCGTCTGGCAAACCGCGTGGCGGTGAAACCTCGGTCAACCGCGCCTCGGTCTGATCAGGCCGATGGGCGAGTGTCGCGACCAGCCAATCCACGGCCTCTGCCGGGATCAGCATGGCGGATGGCGCCACATCAAGGTTCAACCCCAGCCCGATCCCCTGCCCTGCCAGCATCTGCACCAACGCGCGCCCTGGCAGCCCGGCATAGGGGGCTGCACGACCCACAAACTCGGCCAGACGTTCCTCGCGATCAAACACGAGTGTGAACTGCTGGTCCTCTATCGTGAAAAGCTCTGGCGTGATCTGATCGCCTTCGGCCTCAGCGCCCAGCAACATGAAGAGCTCCGTGTCCGCAAGCCGTTCGTAGAACCGCAGGCGGGCTGCATCATCATCCGGTGCAGCATCCATGGCGGCATGGGCCTGATCAAGATCGGTCATTGCAGCACCTCTTTCACGCGGGCCTGCAGGGCCGGCAACAGATCGGTTTCAAACCATGGGTTCTTCTTCAGCCATGCGGTATTGCGCCATGACGGATGCGGCAAGGGAAAGATGCGCGGGGCGTGATTGCGCCAGTCCTTGACGGTCTGGGTAACTGACGTCTGCTTGCCCAGATGCCAGCGATGGGCGTAGCCGCCAATCAAGACGGTCAGCGGCACATCCTGCATCTGCGCCATGATCCGGCTGTGCCAGGTGTCACCGCAGACCTTGGGTGGTGGAAGATCGGACCCCGACGCATCGTAGCCGGGAAAGCAGAACGCCATTGGCACGATTGAAACCTGCTGCTGGTCGTAGAACGTCGATTGATCGACCCCCAGCCAGTCGCGCAGTCTGTCGCCGGACCGGTCCCAGAACGGCATGCCGGCCTCATGCACGCGCGCGCCCGGGGCCTGGCTTGAAATCAGGATGCGCGATCCGGTCTGGAACCACACGACGGGGCGCGGCTGATGCTGCGTCGCGGTCGCGGCAAAGCGCGGGGCGCAGATGCGACAACCGGCAATCTCTTCACGCAGATCTGTCAGGGGTTCAGCCATTGCGCCACGTTTCACCGGATCGCAGCATGACTGTCAACCGGTGCCGCAGGCCACCGGTCAGCCAGCAATCACACGATTGTCGCTGTATTGCTGCCCCAATCTGAAGCTATATCGGCGGCAGGCAGGGCATGTTAATACCCTGCCACTAGACTGGGCAGGCCAAGTCAGGCCGGATGAGCGAGAGTGCAATGCTGGAGTTTGCTGAAGTAAGCAAATCCTTCTGGACCGGAACGCAGCGCAAGGTGATCCTTGACCGCGCCTCTTTCCGCGTGGAATTGGGCAATTCGCTTGGCATTCTGGCACCAAACGGCACCGGCAAGACGACGTTGATCAACATGATGTCG
>JAHDGO010000105.1 GCA_020627605.1 Yoonia sp. | reverse complement strand
CCCTGCGACCCGGCACAGGCGGGTATTTGTCTGGCCCTTGTCCATGCCGCAGCCGAGACAAGAATGCCTCTGATGGGCGTTTGTCTGGGTCATCAGGCGATCGGAGAGGCCTTTGGCGGCAAGGTCGTCCGCTGTCATGAGATTGTGCATGGCAAGATGGGCGTGATGAAACACCACGGCAAAGGCCTGTTTGCCGATCTGCCAAGCCCCTTCGACGCAACCCGCTATCATTCGCTGGTGGTAGAGCGGGACAGCCTGCCAGACAGTCTGGAGATCACGGCAGAGCTGGATGATGGCACCATCATGGGCCTGCAACACCGCGAGTTGCCCATACATGGCGTCCAGTTTCACCCCGAAAGCATCCGGTCGGAGCATGGCCACAAGCTGCTGCAAAACTTCCTCGATATGACAAAGGTGCCGGCATGAGCGACGCAATGAAGCCACTGATTTACGCGGCCTCCGAAGGGCCGTTGTCGCGTGCGCAAGCCGAAGAGGCCTTTGGCTATCTGTTTGAAGGGGCCGCGACACCCGCACAGATCGGCGGGTTTCTCATGGCCCTGCGGGCGCGGGGGGAGGCCGTGTCAGAATACGCTGCCGCCGCCGCCGTGATGCGGGCCCATTGCGTGCCGGTCAAAGCACCGGAAGGCGCGATGGATATTGTCGGGACCGGCGGTGACGGCAAACATACGCTGAATATTTCCACCGCGACCGCCTTTGTCGTGGCCGGGGCTGGCGTGCCAGTGGCCAAACACGGCAATCGCAACCTGTCCTCGAAATCCGGGACGGCAGATGTACAGGGCGCGCTTGGCATCAATGTGATGGTCGGGCCAGAGGTAGTGGAAAAGGCCATCGCCGAGGCGGGCATCGGTTTCATGATGGCCCCCATGCATCATCCAGCGATGAAACATGTCGGTCCGATCCGGGTCGAACTTGGATCAAAAACGATTTTCAACATCCTGGGACCACTGACAAATCCGGCAGGTGTCACACGGCAACTAACCGGGGCTTTCGCCCCTGACCTGATCCACCCGATGGCGGAAACCCTGCAACAGCTGGGCACCGAGAAAGCGTGGCTGGTCCACGGCAGTGACGGCACCGATGAGATCACGATCTGCGGGTCGACGGCGGTGGCCGCACTTGAGCATGGCAAGATCACCTCGCGCGAAATCCATCCAGAGGATGCGGGCCTGCCGGTACACAACTTCCGCGACATCCTTGGCGGCACGCCAGAGGAAAACGCCGCCGCCATGCAGGCTTTGCTGGATGGTGCGGCCGGCGCCTACCGCGATGCGGTCCTGCTGAATGCCGCCGCCGCGCTGATCGTGGCCGACAAGGTCGACAACCTCAAAGACGGCGCTGCCATGGCCGCAGACAGCATCGACAGCGGCAAGGCCAAAAAAGCGGTCGCAGATCTGGCGCGCATTACCTCAGCCGCGTGATGTTTGACCTGACAGGGCTGGGGGAGTGGGCCACCCTGCCCTTTTTTGCAGACGATTTGCCGGGGATCGCGACCAAGCTGGATGACACGATCCTGCCGCCCCCCGCGCTGACCTTTGCGGCGTTGAAACGCTGCCAACCTGCGGACACGCGTGTCATTATTCTTGGCCAGGACCCCTACCACACCCCCGGCAAGGCGGATGGATTGGCGTTTTCGATCCCGGATGAATTTGGCGGCAGGCTGGATAGCCTTGGCAATATCTTCAAGGAAATTCAAAACGACACCGGGCGGATCCGCAGCAAGACGTCGCTGGATGACTGGGCTGATCAGGGTGTCTTGCTGCTGAACACTGCCTTGACCGTGCCGCCCGGACAGCCAAAGGCGCATGCGAGCCTTGGCTGGTCGAAACTGGTCGCGCAGGTCTTGGGACGGCTGAATGACCGGCCGCGCGCGGCAATCCTTTGGGGTGGACCGGCACAGGCCTATGCCAAACATCTCGCCCAGCATCACCTGACCCTGCAATCGCCGCATCCTTCCCCCTTGTCGGCGCATCGCGGGTTTTTCGGCTCCGGCCCATTTTCAAAGGTCAACCAGTGGCTTATTGAACGGGGGCAAGTGCCAATCAACTGGGCGGACCCATGAGCGATATCCTCCACAAGATCAAAACCTACAAACTGGAAGAGGTCGCAAGCCGCAAGGCCAAGGTCAGCCTGGCCGAGGTGGAAGAACGCGCGCGCAATGCCCCTGCCCCGCGCGGCTTTGCCGATGCCCTGTCGGATGCCGCGCGCACCGGATATGGCCTAATCGCCGAGATCAAAAAGGCGAGCCCGTCCAAAGGGTTGATCCGCACCGATTTCGATCCGCCAGCGCTTGCCAAGGCATATGAGGACGGCGGAGCGACCTGCCTGTCCGTGCTGACCGATACCCCGTCATTCCAGGGCGACGACAGCTATCTGACTGCGGCGCGCAGTGCCGTTGACCTGCCAGCGCTGCGCAAGGACTTCATGTATGACACCTATCAGGTGGCAGAGGCCCGCGCGCTGCACGCTGATTGCATCCTGATCATCCTCGCGTCCGTCAGCGACACACAGGCACAGGAACTGGAAGAGGCCGCAATCACATGGGGCATGGACGTGCTGCTAGAGGTGCATGACGCGGAAGAGCTTGAACGCGCCTGCCATCTGAAATCTCCTCTGATGGGCATCAACAACCGCAACCTCAAGACCTTTGAAACCACGCTGGACACCACCCGCGCCCTGTCAAAACTGGTGCCTGCCGACCGCATGATCGTCTGCGAAAGCGGACTGAACACACCTGCAGAGCTTGCCGATATGGCCCGCTACGGCGCACGCAGTTTTCTGATCGGGGAAAGCCTGATGCGGCAGGATGATGTGGCGGCAGCGACGCGCACATTGCTGGCCAATCCTTCTGTAGGCACGATGTAATGGCCGGTCTGACCCATTTCGACAAGGACGGTCAGGCGCATATGGTTGATGTGTCTGACAAGCCGGTGACGGCGCGGACCGCCATCGCCGAAGGGTTTGTGAGAATGACCACAGCGACCCTGGCGATGATCACCGATGGCCGCGCCAAAAAGGGCGACGTGCTGGGCATTGCCCGTATCGCCGGCATTCAGGGCGCAAAGAAGACCGCCGATCTGATCCCGCTGTGTCATCCGCTGCCAGTCACCAAAGTGGCACTTGATCTGACAGCCGACACGGACCTGCCGGGCATCAGGATCAGGGCCGAGGTCAAGACCGGCGGCCAGACCGGGGTCGAGATGGAGGCACTGACCGCCGTCAGTACCGCCGCGCTGACCGTCTATGACATGGTCAAGGCCGTGCAAAAGGATATGGAGATCGGCGGCATCCGCCTGACCTTCAAGGATGGCGGCAAATCAGGCCGCTTTGAAAACCCATGATTTCTGTTGCAGAGGCACTTGAGGCCCTTTTCGCCCTTGTGGCACCTTTGCCTGCCGAAACTGTCCCGCTGACCGCAGCGAACGGGCGGGTGCTGGCCGCGCCTGTCTCTGCCACACGCAATCAGCCGCCCTTTGCCGCCTCTGCCATGGATGGCTATGCGGTGCAGGCGGCGACCGTCAGATCTGGCCAAAGCTACACCGTGGTTGGCGAAGCTGCCGCTGGCCATGGCTGGGATGGGCAGGTCGCCCCGGATCAGGCGGTGCGCATTTTCACCGGCGCGCCACTGCCCCATGGCACGGATCATGTGATCATTCAGGAGAATGTCACCCGCGATGGCGACCGGATCACCCTTGACGACAGCGCCAATGACAGCGGCCATGTCCGCCCCGCCGGTGCTGATTTCAAAGCGGGTGATCAGATGTCAGCCCACCGCCTGTTGGGGCCTGCCGATATCGCGCTGCTGGCCGCCATGAACATCGCAGAAGTCCCGGTCATCCGCCGCCCCGTCGTGGCCATCATCGCGACAGGGGATGAACTCGTGCAACCGGGCGAAAGCCCCGGCGATGATCAGATTATCGCCTCTAACAGCTATGGGCTGGCCGCACTGCTTGCTGATCTGGGCGCGCATCCGCGGCTGTTGCCGATTGCAAGGGATACGCCCGCGTCGCTTGCGCAGGCCTTTGATCTGGCAGCAAGCGCCGATCTGATTGTGACGATTGGCGGGGCATCTGTCGGCGATCATGATCTTGTCGGTGCCGTGGCGCAGGACAAGGGGATGCAGCAGGCATTCTACAAGGTCGCGATGCGCCCCGGAAAACCGCTGATGGCGGGGCGGATCGGCAATGCGGCGATGGTCGGCCTGCCGGGCAATCCGGTTTCTGCCATGGTCTGTGGTCACGTCTTTCTGGCCCCGGTGATCCGCAAGATGCTGGGCCTCGGCGCTGCCGCAGCCCCTACAAGACTGGCACGGTTGGCCAAACCCATCGGCCCCAATGGGCCGCGTGAACATTATATGCGCGCGCGATCCGGGCCTGACGGTGTGACGATCTTTGACCGTCAGGACAGCGCCCTGCTGAGCGTGCTTGCGCAGGCCAACTGCCTTGCGATCCGTCCGCCACATGATGGGGCGCATGATACTGGCGACAGGATCACGGTTATCGATATCTGACGACGGGGCGTTCCAGTACGACACCCGCCAGACGTTTGGCCTGCACAGTTGACACAAAACAGGAACATGCATAGAACATATGCAAAACGTGATGAGGGAGCAGAGCATGCTGACCAAAAAACAACTCGATCTTCTGACGTTCATTCACAAGCGGGTGCAGCGCGATGGCGTGCCACCCAGCTTTGACGAGATGAAAGAGGCGCTTGATCTTCGGTCGAAGTCCGGAATCCACCGGTTGATCACAGCATTGGAGGAGCGCGGATTTATCCGGCGATTGGCGCACCGCGCGCGGGCCTTGGAAATTGTGAAACTGCCAGATGCGATGCAAACCACGACTGGCTTTACCCCCCGTGTGATCGATGGTGACAAGCCCGATCACAAACCTGCCGCCGCCCTGCCGGTTGAGGCTGGCGCGATTGATCTGCCGATGATGGGTCGGATCGCCGCCGGTGTCCCGATTGAGGCGATCAGCGAGGTCTCGCACAATATTTCCGTACCGCAGTCCATGGTCGGCGCTGGAGATCACTATGCGCTGGAGGTCAGGGGCGACTCGATGATTGAGGCAGGCATCAATGATGGCGATGTCGTCGTGATCCGCGAGACGACAGTGGCCGACAACGGCGATATCGTTGTGGCGCTGGTCGAAGGGCACGAGGCGACGCTGAAACGGTTCCGCCGTAACGGTGGTGCCATCGCACTAGAGGCGGCGAACCCGGCCTATGAGACACGCGTGTTCCGCGACGATCAGGTCAAGGTGCAAGGCCGTCTGGTCGGGCTGATCCGCACTTACTGATCGGCAGGATTTTCCGGCAATGGGGTCGCTGCGGCGACCCTTTTTGTGTCTGCCACAGGCAATGTGACTGTCGCAGCTGTTGCGGCCTGACGCCTGTTCCACAACCTGTCACCCGCCAGCCCACGCGCTGAGGTGATGACCAGATCGCCAGCAACATTCAGGTCAATTGCCAGGGCACCTGTGTTGCGCAGCGCCCCGAGGTCGTAAACCAGACAGGGGCGTGGCAGGTCGTCAATCTGATTGCTGATCAGCACATGCGCCCCGCCGCAGCCTTGCAGGGCAGCCAGTGCCGTCTTACCGCTGACATGCAGAATGTCGTGGCTGCCAAGCGCTGCCCAAGTTTGCCGACCGTCGGTGTCGAATGTTTGGCGGGCGGCTGCCTCTGCCTGCGGCACAGGCGCACCATCGTTTTCCAGCCAGATACCAGCAACAAAACTGCTGCCGGTGGGGGTCGACAGCGCCCTGCCCTTGTCCCCCAGCAGCCCAACCAATGCGCCATTGTCAGAGACAAGGTACAAAGGGCGCGCGGTGTGTTGCCACATCAGTGCTGCGGCCAGAACACCCGCCAGACCGGCCAAACGCACCCGCCCCCTGATCAGCACGACCCACAACAGCCCCAGCGCCAGCATTGGCAGCACCCGCCAATCCGGTGCAGGCACGTGGCTGAGGGCACCGTCCTGTGTCGCCACTGTGCCAGCCACCCAAAGGATCCAGCGCAGGCCGAGGTGCATGAGCGACAAACCAATCTCCCACAACCCCAGCGGGGCAAGGCAGGCCGCAAGCACTGCCGCTGGCATGACCAAAACCCCCATCAAAGGCACGCTCAGCACGTTGGCGATCAGGCCGTAGTGGGCAATCTGGTTGAAATGGGCCGCAGCAAACGGTGCGGTCGCCAGCCCCGCGACAAATGACGACAGGACAACAGACAATACAGGGCGCGACCAGCGCGGCAGACGGCCCAGATCAAAGCGGCGCAATGCGCCAAACACCGCGACCAGCGCCGTTGTGGCGGCAAATGACATCTGAAACCCCGGCCCCATCAGCGCCTGCGGCTGCCACAATAGCACAAGAATTGCCGCCATGGCGACCGCGCGTAGTGTCAGGGCCCGCCTGTCAAGAAGGACTGCAACAAACATCACGGCGACCATGATGAACGCCCGCTCTGTCGCGACGTTGCCGCCGGATAGAGCCAGATAGAATGCCCCCACCGACAAGGCGCAGACGGCAGCAATCTTCTTGACCGGCCAATGCAGACCGATGCCGGGCAGCAGCACCAGACCATAGCGAACCACCGCAAAGATGAACCCTGTCAGCAATCCCATATGCAAACCGGAAATTGCCAGCAGATGCGCCAGATTGACCGCCCGCAGGTCAGCCAAGGTGCCCTGCCCGATGCCAGACCGGTCGCCTGTCATGATCGCGGCGGCGAACCCGCCAACCTCACCCGGCAACGCAGCCCGCACCGCATGGGAAATCGCCATGCGCATGGCAAATATCCGCATCGCGGGGCTTTGCCGCGCCGGTGTGGCCAGCCGCAGCACCGGCGTCCGGGTATAACCGACAGCGCCAAGTTGCAGAAACCACGCATGACGCTGAAAGTCGAAACCACCCGGCTCCGCAGGCCCGGCAGGCGGCGACAGATGGCCTGTCATGATCAGGACCTCGCCGGGGCGAAACATGCTGAACGGCTGATCCCCATGCAGTGACACGCGCACCCGCGCAGGCGTCCGCTCTGGTGACATGCGCGCCAGCACC
>JAHDGO010000104.1 GCA_020627605.1 Yoonia sp. | reverse complement strand
AGATGCACCGGCGTGCCATCTGGCAGGTGCGCCGGATCGCCCAGCCAGAGCAGCGGCAGTTCGGATTTCACCGCGCGCCATGCGGCGACAGCAACCTCTGGCCCGATGCCTGCCGGTTCACCGCAGCTGATCGCGATGGGGTGCATCAACTCAGGGCCGGATGACGGCAGAGGCGCGCAAATCCTCCAGCAGCGCCTCGGCAAGGGCGGCCAGCCGTTGCGAGCGGATCTGGTTGCCAATCGTTTCCGGGTCGGCGCCGTCGCTGCCAGCGGCATTGCGGGCGCAAAGCATCAGGAACACCAATGTCTGGCCGTTATCGCGGGTCAGACTGGTTGACACCTCTCCGGGGTCAAGGCGCGCAAGCTCAATGGCCACGTCGCGCGGGATATCCGCGGGGGCCAGTGTCAGGCGGTCCAGCACCTCTTGCGGTTGGTTCTTGGCCACGCCGTAAAGGTCATCGCAGGTATCGACCTGTGCACGCACCTGTGCGGCCAATTGCTGCCCTGCGGCGGACTGACCACCGGGGATGTAATAGGCGGCGTAGTCAATGCTGACCGGCGGGGTGACGGCGCGGCGCGCCTCGCGCTGGCCGCGCTTCTGGAACAGGGCAATGCCGTTGGGGATTTCAATCGGCTCTGTCACTTCGCCGACGTCAAGATCCAGCAGAAGTGCGCGCAACTGCGGCGGGTAGTTGTCAATCGGCAACCAGCCCAGACGCCCGCCGTTTTCGCGCGAGGGCAGGGCAGAGACCTGTCGCGCGGCACTTTCAAATTCGGCAAAGCTGCGCAGGCGAGAGATCTGGTTGGCGGCCTGCCGGGCGCGGGCGGCGCGGTCTGGCGGGGCGGCGATGATGATTTCGGTCAGCAACACCTCCAACTGCGTCGGCGCATTGCCGCGACGGGCCAGTGCGCGTTCGACGTCTGCGTCTGTCACATCGACTTCGCGGTTGAACCGGCTGCGGATGTAGTCCCGCCACAGCACACCGACACGCACGAATTCTTCCAACGTGCTGATATCGACACCGTTCTGGGCCAGCATATTGCTGAATTGTGCCAGCGACATATTGGCCCGGCCTGCAAAGGCCTCCAACTCTACCTGCAGGGCTTCTGCGGGCAGGGTGATGTTGAAGCGGTCAAATTCCTGCTGTTTCAGGCGGTCCTCGATCAGCGCTTCGCGGGCGGCCTCTGTCACATTGCCGGGGGTGCGAAAGACCTGCAAGAGGCGGGCGCGCTGGTTGAGCTCGTACTGCGTGATCACGCGGTCGTTGACTGTAATCGCGGGGGACAGTTGGCCCTGTGCCGTTGCCGCAGGGGGGGTGACAGCGATCATTGCCACCAAAAGCACCGCCAAGTGCAGCCGCGCTGCGGTCAGTTTTAAACGCATCATCATCTAATTCCTGCACCCGGTGCCAAGGTTGCCAGCGGCCCGCCCGGTGGAAAAGCCGCTGATTGTTCCGCTTATGCCATAAGTCGTTGTCGGTTCAACCGTATCGGATGCACCAAAGCGGCGCGAGGCGGAAACGTCGATGGTCACACATTCGTTTTGCCATTCCACATTGATCCCGGCGCTGACAGGACGGTCGGCGGCCACGTCGTAGCGCCCGTCGATATCCACGGTCCATGCGCGGTTCAGATCAAAGCTGCTGTCGAAACTCCATTCAGAGATCGTCTCGTCCCGGTTTTCTGCTGTATCCTTGCGCTGCCAGATATAGTTGGCGGCCAGCGAGACGGTGTCAAAGTTCCACTCGAGCCTGCTGTCGGCGACGGTCAGGCCACTGCTGTCGTCCCACAGGCTGCGGGTGTCCCAGATCAGGTCAGGTTGCAGGCTCAGCTGTGCGGCGATCAACAGATCGGAGCGGCGTTCATCAAGGCCCGAGGACCGGGTGAAGCCGTCTTGCGTCTCTGCCCGGAAGACGCGCCCGATGCCAACCGTGCTGACCGCGCCAGAGGCACCGATCCGTGTCCAGACCAGCCCCGCCGCCGCCTGAGAGCCGGTTTCATAGGCGTCATCGCCAGCAAACCGTGACAGATCAAAGAGGTTGGCGCGGTCCAGTTCGGTCCTGATGCTGTCTTCATTCGGCGGGGTGCCGCCAAGGCTTTGCGCCCATGACAGGCTGATGACAGGCTCCAGCAGATGGGTGGCCCCGGTCGCGGTTTGCAGTCCCAGCGGCCAGCGCAGGGCGATGCCACCAGCGGGAACGATCCTGACGAGGGTTTCGGCATAGGTGCTGTCGTTGTCCACGACATAAAGGTCAGCGCGCGCTTCAAGCTTGGCCTCGGCCAATATGCCTCCGGCAAGGATACGGCTGTCCTGCCAACCTCCCTTGACGCCGCCACGCACCACATCCCGGCCCGCATCGCCGTCTGCATCACTGTAGCGGTAGGCGATATCGAGGCTGGTTTCATAGTCCACCGTGCCACCGAATGCGGGCGTGAAACGCTGCCCGTAGGACAGATCGGCGATGATCGGCGGCAGCGAGCTGTTTACCTCATCATCGCGAAGCGTCTGGTAATAGGTGTAGCGGCCACGGTAGAGCGACCGGTCATCTATGCGTTCCAGGCTGATCGCGCTGTCGAGCCTGTCTTTGCCAGAGTAGCCGTATTGGCGCAGATAGGCCCTGTCGCTTGCGGCTTCGATATCGAAACGCAGGCGGTAATCGTTTGGCAGATTGAAATTGGCGTTTGCAAAGACGTAAGAGCGGTCGGTCGTGCGCAGTGTATCGTCACTGACAGCGCCGCGCACCCGCAGGTCACCATTGGCAAAGGCCTGTCGGTAGACCAGCTCCAGCGTGCGGGTTTCCGGCGACAAATAGGGCGTCAGCGTCAGGTCCTTGTGATCGCCCAGCGTGATGAAATAGGGGACCTTGATACCTGTGCCCAATTGGCTGGTGTTGCGCTGTTCAGGGATCAGAAACCCGGTGGCGCGGTCGAGCGTCGGGTCCGGCAAGCGCATACGGGGCAGCCAGACCAGTGGGATGCCACGCACGTGGAAGGTCGCATTCTCAAAATAAAGCTGCCGGTTTGACCGGTCGTGGACGACACGCTCTGCCCGGATTTCCCACAAGGGCGGCGTGTTGCCGCAGACCCGGCAGGATGTGGCTGCGGATTTGTAAAGCTGCGAATATTGCCCGTCGCGCCGGTCAATCTGGTTGGCGACCAGTTGCAACTGCTGGTCCAGCACGATCCGCGCGCTTTGCAGCATCCCGTTTTCCAGGCGCGGGTCGAGCGTGGCCCGGTCCGCCGTCAGAATGGTGCCATCCGCCGTCTTCAGAAAAATCGGCCCGGTGATCTCCAGCGTGTCACTGCGCTGATCATAGATGATGGCCTGCGCCGTTAGCCGTGTGCCGTCGAAAAGAACCTCGACATTGCCGCTGGCGATCAGCTGTTGGTCTTCGTTCAGGCTGACATTATCGGCCACCAGCGTGGCCGCACCCTGTGCCGCCGCAAGCTGCGGGGTCATCAACAAAAGGATCAGGCAAAGCCAGCGCATCAGCCGTCCTCGTAGTGCAAAAGCAGCGTCAGCGAGAGGCCGATGACCGCAAGCGGCGGTGCCCATGCGGCCAGCAGGACAGGCAATTGGCCATTCTCGCCCAGGACCAGCGCGAAGTTTCTGACGAAATAGGCGATAAAGGCCAGAATGACGGCAAAGACCACCATCAGCCCGGTCCGCGCCCCCCTTTGGTGATAGACGGTAAAGCTGGCTCCGATCAGCATCATGGCGACAAGGAAGGCTGGCAGGGCGAGCTCTCCATGAAACCAGACTAGATGGCGCTGCGCGGAAAAACCGGCGCTTTGCAGCCGTTCGATAAAGGCCGGTAGCTCCCATATCGGGATGGAGGAGGGGGTGCCGAAACTATCCCTGATCTGGTCAGCGGTCAGGGTTGATGGCACTGACATTGTCGCAGCCGTTGTCGCACCGGCCTCTGGAATGGTGGTGTCGGCCAATGTCCAGGATTTCGTGTCACGCAGCAGCCATGCGCCTGATTGCAGTTCTGCCGAGGCCGCGTTGATCCGTCTGGCGGGAATGCCGTCAGGGGTGAAGGTCAGGAAGGTCACACCGGTCAGCGCCGTGCCGTCCAGATTGGCGCGTTGCGCCCGGATCACTGTCTGCCCGTCAGCGTTGCCCTGCCGCAGCCACAGCCCGGCAGACCCGACCGAAAGCACGGAACTGCTGCCACGCAAGGCGTCGCTTTGCGCCTCATACGCCTTGGACGTGCCCGCAACGATGGGGTTCAGCACGCCAATGGCCAAAAGCCCGATCATCAGCGCCACGAACAGTGGTGCCATCAGCGCCCCGATGGCAGAGCGTCCCGCCCCGCGTGTCACCACCATTTCCGACGACCGCGCGAGGCTGAGAAACAGGGCCACCGCCGCAAGGATCATGATCAACGGCAATATCTGGTAAAGCCCCTGTGGCAGGTTCAGAAGGCTGAGCATCAGCACCTCGCCAAACCCGGCGTCAGCCCCGCCAAACCGGCGCAACTGTTCGATCAGATCAATAAACAGCATGATCAGGAAGAACACCGTGCCAACACCCAGAAAGGTGACAAGAAAGCGGCGGGCGAAATAGCGATGCAGGATCATGGCGCAACCGCGTCCCGTCTGCGCCGGTGAAACAGGGTGGGCCGCGCGGCCCAGAACAGCAGGAACCAGATGATCAGAAATCCGACAAGGCTTGGCAGATAGGCAGCAAACCACAGATCCTCGTTTGCGCGCGACATGCGCAGACCTGTGGTTTCTACCGCCTTGACCACGATGATCAGTGCGATGCCACCCACGATCTGTTTCCAGACGCCAAAACGGCTGTAGCCGCCCACCATCAGCGCGGCAAAGCCCAGAAGGGCCGCGACCATGCCAAGAAGTGACTGGTTGAACCGATCGTGCGCGCGCGACAGAAACCTGGCCTTGCTGCGCCGTGTCTCTGCCAGAAGCGCCGGGTCTGCCGCCAGCAATTCCCATGTGAACAGATGCGCGTCACGCAGCCGTGCCGTGGCAGGGCCACCCACCATATTGCTGATGTTATAGGCAAAATCGTCAAACCGGGTGGTGAACAGACGCGCATCGGCGCGCCGCAGTGTCTGCACCATACCATCGATCATGACCAGTTGGGTCAGGTCGCCTTCGCGCACAAGAAACGCCTTGCGCGCTGTATAGGTGATCTCATCCTCGGCATCGCGGAAATCGGCAAGGAATACATCCAGCAACTCCCCCTCTGGGGTGATGTCACGAATGTAGAAGGTGACGTTGTCGATCGGTTCCAGAAACTGCCCTTCGGTCAGCAGGCGCGCGGTCAGGTTCTGGGCGATCTCAGCTTCGCGTGTTTCCAGCTGCGCACTGCTGAGGGGCACAAGGATATGCATCAGCAAAGACATCAACCCCGCCACGATCAGCCCGAAGATGGCCACGGGACGCGCCAGCCGGAAGGGGGAATAGCCGGTTGCCTGCACGACCGTCAGTTCGGATTCCGTGCTCATCCGGTTGGTGACATAAATCGCGGCAGCAAAGGCGGCCAGCGGCAGTGCCAGCCGGATCACCGATGGCAGCGACAGCGCCGTGAATTCCAGAAAAACCCATGCTGACTGCCCGTCAGCGATCAGTTGGTCAAACAGTACGACCGCCCGGTTGATCCAGTAGATCAGGACAAGGATCAGGCTGAAAAACCCAAACAGCACCATCAGCTGCGACAGCATGTATCTGTCAAATCGTGCCACTCTGCCGTCCTTTGTGCGGGCTGCCTGCCTGTTGGTCGCAAACTAGCGCAAGCCTGCGACGGATTGAACCGCTATCTGGTCATTGTGGCGGGGGCAGGCTACGACATCTGCAAAACCGCGTTTCCCAAGAAGGATAGCCCATGACGACGCCAGCCGAAATCCAGTTTAAAGAGGTCGATCTTGATGCCATCGCCACGGCAGAAGGCAGGGTGGCCGTCTTTGTTGATGCCGATGGCAAGCTGGATGCCGGTGCGCGCAAGGTCAACACGCTGACGCGCAAGGCGCTGGCCCGTGTCGTCGAAAGTGACGCCTTTGCCAAGATGGACCCCGGCGATGTGACCGCGCTGGCCTATCCGGCAGGTATGGCGGCTGCGGCTGTTTTGCTGGTCAAGCTGGGGCGCAAGCCATCCTCGCAAGAGGCGCGCAAAGCTGGGGCGCAATTGGCCAAAGAGCAGAACGGGCAGGATTTGCTGGTGCTTGGCGGCACAATTGCCCGCGCTGATGAAATCGCGCTGGGTCTGGCCCTGCGTGGCTATGTCTTTGACGCCCACAAAACGGCAGAGCGCAAATCAAAGGGCAAGATCGCCTTTATGGTGTCAAAGCCAGAGGCAGTGGCGAAATCCGCCGCCCCGATGGCGGCCATTGCGGAAGGCGTGTTTTTCACCCGCGATCTGACGAACGAACCCGCCAATGTACTGACAACGGATGATTTCGCTGCCCGTCTGGCCGCGATGCAGGAATTGGGTCTGGACGTCGAGATCCTTGAAGAAGACGACCTGACCAAGCTGGGAATGCGGACGCTTTTGAGTGTGGGACAAGGCTCTGACAGCCCATCGAAAGTGGTGGTCATGTCGTGGAATGGCGGCGGGTCAGAGGCACCGTTTGCATTGGTCGGCAAAGGCGTGGTCTTTGATACTGGCGGGATCAGCCTGAAACCTGCCGCTGGCATGGAAGAAATGACCATGGATATGGGCGGCGCTGGTGTCGTGGCAGGCGTGATGCGCACGCTGGCCCTGCGCAAGGCCAAGGCCAATGTCGTGGGCCTCGTCGGACTGGTGGAAAACATGCCATCAGGCAATGCCACCCGCCCCGGTGACGTCGTCAGATCGATGAAAGGCGACACTGTCGAGATCATCAATACCGACGCCGAAGGGCGTTTGGTGCTGGCCGATGTGCTGTGGTACGCGCAGGACCGGTTCAAGCCCAAGGGCATGATCAATCTGGCGACGCTGACGGGGGCAATCATCACCGCCTTGGGGCATGAAAACGCTGGCGTCTTCTCAAACTCCGATGATCTGAGTGACGCATTTCTCAAGGCTGCCAAGGCAGAAGGGGAAGGCGCGTGGCGTCTGCCCCTGTCACCGGCCTATGACGCGCTGCTGAAATCACGCATCGCT
>JAHDGO010000103.1 GCA_020627605.1 Yoonia sp. | reverse complement strand
CTGCGCGATATGGTGCATGGTTGGGCGCAAGATCGGGTCAAGCCGATGGCGGCAGAAATCGACCGCGACAACGCTTTCCCCCCAGCACTCTGGCAAGAAATGGGCGAATTGGGTCTGTTGGGCGTGACCGTTGACGAGGAATATGGCGGCGCGGGCATGTCCTACCTTGCCCACACGGTCGCGATAGAGGAAATCGCACGGGCCAGCGCATCGGTCAGCCTGTCTTATGGCGCGCATTCCAATCTTTGCGTGAACCAGATCAAGCTGAACGGCAACGAGGACCAGAAACAGAAATACCTGCCGCGCCTGATTTCCGGTGAACATGTCGGCGCGCTGGCCATGTCAGAGGCCGGGGCGGGGTCCGACGTGGTGTCGATGACCCTGCGCGCCGAAAAGCGCAACGATCACTACCGCCTGAACGGCAACAAATACTGGATCACAAACGGGCCGGATGCCGACACGCTGGTGGTCTATGCCAAGACGGACCCGGACGCCGGATCAAAGGGCATCACCGCCTTTCTGATCGAAAAGGAAATGACCGGGTTTTCCACCTCACCTCATTTCGACAAGCTGGGGATGCGCGGGTCGAATACCGCCGAGTTGATCTTTGACGACGTGCAGGTCCCGTTTGACAACGTGCTGGGCGAGGAAGGCAAGGGCGTCCGCGTCTTGATGTCTGGCCTTGATTACGAGCGCGTTGTGCTGGCGGGCATCGGCCTTGGCATCATGGCCGCCTGTCTGGATGAGGTGATGCCCTATGTCGCCAGCCGCAAGCAATTCGGAACACCCATCGGGAACTTCCAGCTGATGCAGGGCAAACTGGCGGATATGTATACGGCGATGAATTCGGCGCGGGCCTATGTCTATGAGGTCGCGCGCGCTTGTGACCGGGGCACGGTTACGCGGCAGGATGCGGCGGCCTGCTGTCTCTATGCCTCTGAGGAGGCCATGAAACAGGCCCATCAGGCCGTGCAAGCGATGGGCGGGGCCGGGTTCCTGAACGACGCGCCTGTCGCGCGGATTTTCCGCGATGCCAAGCTGATGGAGATCGGGGCCGGGACGTCAGAGATCCGTCGGATGCTGGTCGGGCGCGAGATGATGGGGGCGATGGGGTGACCCGTTTCCTTGTTCTGATCCTCTTGGCGATGCCTGCCGCTGCGCAAGACTTCAGCATTGATCGCCACCTGATTGACCGCTGTCTGGCCATTCAGGAAAACCCGATGAACTGCGTCGGACGGCAGGCCGATGAATGTGTGCAGAGAAATGGTGGTGGTCCCAATTCGGTTCTTGCCGCCTGTCGAGAGGCAGAAGCGGCAGCCTGGGACCTGACGCTCAACGCGGAATATCGCGATCTGCAGCGCCTCGCCCGGGAACGGGAGGCTGAAGACCTGGGGTATGCGCCGCAGTCCCTCATCATTGGTCTGCGCGAAATGCAGCGCGCGTGGATCACCTATCGTGACGCGACCTGCGACAATGCATTGGCACTCGCCAAGCCATTCGGTTCCGCAGCAGGGCCCGCTGGGGCAGAGTGCCTGATGGTCGAAACCGCGAGACAGTTCTTTGCTTTGAACAATTTGCGCGGGGATTACTATCTGCAATGACCCGCCGCTATCTTTTCCTTCCCATCGCGGCACTTGTCGTCTTTGCGGCCTATCTTGGTCTGCAACTGGGTAAGCCGCCCAGCGACACCGAGATCATCAACCGCTATGCCGCGGCCTATCTCGACAGCGCGCCCAGTGGGGCGGCGGCGACGGATTGTGCCGCCACGCCACACCCTGATGACGCGATCCGCATGGTGATCACCTGCAACCATCCCTTTGGTCTGACGACCACATATTTCGTCGGACCACGCGGAGAGGCGCTGCCTGAACCGCAAGGACCCAGCACATGACGCAGATTGTCCCTTTTGCAGCCGTTAACCGCGCTGAACGCGCAGCGACATCATCCCCGGCGCAGCAAACGGTCGGGCCAGTGAGCCGCGACCGTGAGAAACAGCTATGAGCGCCCGTGACGCACATCTGGCCGCCTTGGCGGAGGTGGCAGAGGCCGCCGCGCTGGCTGCCGCTGGCGGCGGGGAAAGCTCCCGCGCGCGTCATCTGTCCCGCGGCAAGATGCTGCCGCGCGACCGTGTCGCCGGTCTGCTGGACCCCGGCAGCCCGTTTCTGGAGGTGGGCGCGACCGCCGCGCATGGGCTGTATGACGGTGCCGCGCCCTGTGCTGGGGTCGTCGCCGGTGTCGGTGTCGTGAATGGTCAGCAAGTCATGGTGGTCTGCAATGATGCAACCGTGAAAGGTGGCACTTACTACCCCATGACCGTTAAGAAACACCTAAGGGCGCAGGAGATTGCCGAGAAATGCCATCTGCCCTGCGTCTATCTTGTGGACAGCGGCGGCGCGAACCTGCCCAATCAGGATGAGGTGTTCCCCGACCGCGACCACTTTGGCCGGATTTTCTACAATCAGGCGCAGATGTCGGCCAAGGGTATTCCGCAGATCGCCGTTGTCATGGGGTCCTGCACGGCGGGTGGTGCTTATGTGCCTGCCATGGCCGATGTGGCGATCATCGTCAAAGAGCAGGGAACAATCTTTCTCGCCGGGCCACCACTGGTGAAAGCGGCGACGGGTGAGGTTGTCAGCGCCGAGGATTTGGGCGGTGGCGACGTGCATACACGCCTGTCCGGCGTGGCGGATTATCTGGCGGAGGATGACGCCCATGCGCTGGCGCTGGCACGGCAGGCGGTGGCCTCCTGTAACCTCAAAAATGCGATAACTGTCAAGCGCTTGGCGGCTGAACCTCCGGCGGTTGACCCCGACACGCTTTTCGATGTGATCCCCGCCGATCTGCGCACGCCGTATGACATTCGTGAGGTGATCAGACGTGTCGTGGACGGCTCTCGCTTCGATGAATTCAAGGCCCGCTTTGGCGAGACGCTGGTATGCGGCTTCGCCCATATCGACGGCTGGCCTTGTGGCATTATCGCCAACAATGGCGTGTTGTTTTCGGAAAGCGCGCAGAAGGGTGCGCATTTTGTTGAACTCTGCAGCCAGCGGAAAATCCCGCTGGTCTTTCTGCAGAACATCACTGGCTTCATGGTGGGGCAGAAATACGAAAACGAGGGCATCGCCCGCCATGGTGCCAAGATGGTGACGGCGGTGGCGACGACCAAGGTGCCCAAGATCACGATGGTTGTCGGCGGCTCTTTTGGTGCCGGAAATTATGGCATGGCTGGAAGGGCTTATAGTCCTCACTTCATGTGGTCATGGCCAACGTCGCGCATCAGTGTGATGGGTGGCGAACAGGCCGCAGGCGTGCTTGCCACGGTCAAACGCGACGCGATCGAACGCAAGGGCGGGGAATGGACGGCAGAGGAGGAAGCAGCCTTCAAACAGCCGACAATTGATATGTTCGCGGAACAATCGCACCCGCTTTATGCCTCTGCCCGCTTGTGGGATGACGGCATCATCGACCCGCGCAAAAGCCGCGCGGTGCTGGCCCTGTCGTTGGCCGCCGCCTGCAATGCGCCGATAGAGGAGACACGCTTCGGCGTGTTTCGGATGTGATGTATGGATTGCGCAAAGATGCTGTACAGATGTTGAACGTACACTCCGCCGGACGCGGGGGTGTCGATGCGTAGTCTCAAAGACCGTCTGTTGTCCCAGTTGCCAGAGCTGAAACTGCCGACCATTGGCAAGACCGTCGATGTTCCGGTTTACGTCATCCACAATTCTGGCGATGCCGAAGACTATTTCTTCATCTTCGATTTTGAGCAATTTGTTGAACGGTCGCGCAGCGGGATGTTTGTGCGTCCGCGATTGCTGGTCTGGGCCGGCCGCAGTGATTTTGGCCGAGACAAGTTTGCGCGGCAGTTCCGGGAAAGCTTTGCCAATGAATTTGACGCCGCACGCGCAGCCCTGACAGCGGGTGGGCAAGACAAAAACAGCGGCTGGTTCAGTTGGACCATGGGCTTTGACCTTTTTGCGGGCTTTGTTGCGAATGTCGTGTTGCTGGTTGCGCTGTCTGCAGGGAAAGCCGTCTGGTCAGCACTGCCGCTGCCGGGTTTCCTGCGGGGCAAGAGCGACGATGCAAAGCTGGAAGACAGTATCGCGGAAACCCAAGACAAAGTGGATCAGGCGCTGGCAGGTATGGCGGTGACTTTGCACCGCGAGCTTTATGATCATGCACGCAAATTTGGCCCGGTTGCACTGCGGGAATTGGACTACGATGCCTGGCCGCTGCCTGCCTATGTGCGGGATCATTTGACCGATAAAACCTCAACTGCGTGGTGGTAGCGATGTTTGACAAGATCCTGATCGCGAACCGGGGTGAGATTGCCCGCAGGGTCATCCGCACGGCCCGTGCCATGGGTGTCCGCACCGTGGCTGTCTATTCCGATGCGGACGCGCAGGCACTGCATGTGCAAGACGCGGATGAGGCAGTGCGGCTGGGGCCTGCGCCGGTGGCAGAAAGCTATCTGCGCGGTGATCTGATCATTCAGGCGGCGTTGGAGACCGGGGCGCAGGCCATCCATCCGGGTTATGGATTTCTGTCCGAAAACCCCGCCTTCGTGGAGGCGGTTGAAAACGCCGGGCTGACCTTTATCGGGCCGTCTGTCAAGGCGATCCGGGCCATGGGGCTGAAGGACTCCGCCAAGGCGCTGATGGAAAAGGCCGGGCTGCCGGTGGTGCCGGGGTATCATGGCACAGATCAGGATGCTGCCCTTTTGGCACGGAAGGCCGAAGAGATCGGCTATCCGGTCCTGATCAAGGCCGTCGCCGGGGGTGGCGGCAAGGGCATGCGTCTGGTGGAGAAGGCGACGGATTTTCCCGAAAATCTGTCCTCCGCCCGCGCCGAGGCGCAGACGGCCTTTGGCAATGCCGATGTGCTGGTCGAGAAATATATCCAAAGCCCGCGCCATATCGAGGTGCAGGTTTTTGGCGATGGCCAGAGTGCTGTGCATCTGTTCGAGCGTGACTGTTCACTGCAGCGCCGCCATCAGAAGGTGATCGAAGAGGCCCCCGCACCCGGCATGACCGCAGCGGTGCGTGCCGCCATGGGGGCGGCTGCGGTCCGCGCGGCAGAGGCGATTGGCTACGCCGGGGCTGGCACCATCGAGTTTATTGTCGACGGGGCGGACGGGCTGCACAGCGATGGATTCTGGTTCATGGAGATGAACACCCGGTTGCAGGTGGAACACCCCGTGACCGAGGCCATCACCGGTGTCGATCTGGTGGAATGGCAATTGCGCGTGGCAGCAGGCGAGGGCCTGCCGCTGCGCCAGGAGGCCTTGACGATCACCGGACACGCCTTTGAGGCGCGCCTTTATGCCGAGGACGTGCCTGCCGGGTTCCTGCCGGCCATTGGCACGCTGGACCATCTGGTGTTTCCGGCGGATGCGCGCATCGACAGCGGTGTGGCGGCTGGCAGCGAAATCTCGCCCTGGTATGATCCGATGATCGCCAAGGTCACCACCCATGGGCCGGACCGGACCAGCGCCTTGCGCAAACTCTCTGCCGCGCTGGATGCGACAGAAGTGGCTGGCACGGTGACCAATCTGGGGTTCCTGCGCCGCCTGTCCCGCCATCGCGGGTTTGCGGCGGGCGAGGTGGATACAGGGCTGATCGCGCGCGAGGCTGAGAGCCTGTGTGGCGCGCCAGCAGCCACACCACGGATGATTGCAATTGCCGCTGTCACTGCGGCTGGTGTTGACAGGGGGCCGTTCACGGGCTTTGCCTTATGGACGCCCTTGCGCCGTCAGATCACCTTGCAACAGGGGGATGAGACCCACGAGGTTACGCTGGTTTTCCGCGACGCTGATCATTGTGAGGTATCGGTTGGCGACGCGCAGGTCGCACTTGTCTGGCGCGGTGCGCATTGGGGTCTTCCGGCGATCCGGCATGGTGGGCGAGTCACTGTGTTTGATGCAGAGACCGTCAGCTTTGATGTCATTGACCCCCTTGACCGTGCCAGTGCAGCTGCGGGGGGTGATACCGTCCTCGCCCCGATGCCGGGGCTGGTGCATGATGTTGCGGTCATGCCGGGGCAGGCGGTCACAGCCGGTGCCCGCATGGTCGTGCTGGAGGCGATGAAGATGGAACATGTGTTGCGTGCCCCGCGCGACGGTGTGGTCGCAGAGGTGGCAGTGGCCCAAGGCGATCAGGTGACGGCGGGTGCGCTGATGGTCACGCTGGAGCAAGAGACATGATCCGCCTGCATCACTGCCCGCAGACACGGTCGATGCGCAGCTTGTGGCTGTTGCATGAGTTGGGTGTCGATTTCGAGCTGCAGGTCTATCCGTTCGACAAGACCCTGCGTGAAGAACCCTACCGCAGTCTGAACCCTACTGGCCGCGTGCCGACGCTGGAGATTGACGGCGTTGTGCTGACGGAAAGCGGGGCGATTGCGCAATATCTTTGCGAAAGCTTTCCAGAGGCGGGATTGGGCCGCAGTCTGCGCGACGCCGACTATGCCCAGTGGCTGAACTGGGTGCATTTTGCCGAAACGATCAGCCAGCATTGCGCGGCCCTGACCCAGCAGCATGTGGCCCTGTATGAGGACTGGATGCGCTCGCCCACCATCATGCAGTTGGAGGCCAGACGTCTGGCCAAGACCCTTGCGACGGTGGAGCAGGGTCTGGCCGACAGATATCTGTTGTCTGCCTTTTCCGCAGCGGACATCGGTGCAGGGCAGGCCGTCTATATGGCGCAGCATTTTGTGCCGCTCGATCCCTTTCCCAAGGTTTCGGCCTGGTTTGCGCGCTTGCAGGCGCGGCCCGCGTTTCAGCGTGCCTTGCCGGGTGATCTATCCGCCATGGGAGGTAACCTCGTGAGTGGGGCGGGGTTGAGAGGGGGCGCTGCCCCCGGCTGCGCCTCCCCCGGGATATTTCTGAACAGAAGAAGTTGGGACCGATGACAGAGGCCGTGCGCATTTATGAGGTGGGTCCGCGTGACGGGTTGCAGAATGAGCAGACCGTCATTCCGGTGTCGCAGAAAGTGGCGCTGATTGATTTGCTGGCGCGCTCGGGGTTGCAGCGCATCGAGGTGGGCAGTTTTGTCAGCCCCAGATGGGTGCCGCAGATGGCCGATAGCGATGCGGTGCTGGCGGGTATTGCGCCGGCGCCTGTGCGCTTTGCGGTTTTGGTGCCCAATATGCGCGGATGGGAAGCG
>JAHDGO010000102.1 GCA_020627605.1 Yoonia sp. | reverse complement strand
TGTGGCCTGCGGCAAAGTCGGTCATCATGCTGGCCGAAACCTATACGCCAGCCCAAGATCCGCTGGCGGTACTGGACCAGCCGGACCGTGCCGCGATCAGCGTCTATGCGCAGGGCCGCGATTATCACGATGTGGTCAAGAAGCGGCTGAAGAAGGTCGGGCGCTGGCTGATCGATCAGGTGCCGGGGGCAGAGATCAAGGTCTTTGTTGATACCGCCCCGGTGATGGAAAAGCCGCTGGCGCAGGCGGCGGGCCTTGGCTGGCAGGGCAAGCATACCAATCTGCTGAGCCGCGATCTGGGCAACTGGTTTTTTCTGGGGGCGATCTTTACCACCGTGGAACTGGCGCCTGATACGCCGGAGGTCAGCCATTGCGGATCTTGCACCGCCTGTCTGGATATTTGCCCCACGGATGCCTTTCCCGCCCCCTACCGACTGGATGCCCGGCGCTGCATCTCTTACCTGACGATCGAGCATAAAGGCCCGGTGGACCCGGATCTGCGCCCGCTGATGGGCAACCGGATCTATGGCTGTGATGATTGTCTGGCGGTCTGTCCCTGGAACAAATTCGCGCAAGAGGGGCGCGATGTGCGGCTGGCCGCGCGCGATGATCTGATTGCGCCTCCTTTGGCTGAATTGGCGGCTTTGGATGATGCAGGCTTCCGCGCGCGGTTTTCAGGCTCTCCCATCAAACGCATCGGGCGGGACCGCTTTGTGCGCAATGTGGCCTATGCCATTGGCAACGCCGCCGATCCTGCCTTGATGCCGGCACTGTCACCATTGCTTGATGATCCTGACCCGACAGTGGCCGAGGCTGCGCGCTGGGCTATGTCACGGTTGAAGGAGGACTTGCCATGATCCGTATTTTCGCCCTGATGCTTTTGCCGATGGCCGCCACGGCGCAGGTGGCGCAAGGCCCGGCCAATGCCGATTTCACGCCGGCCTTTGTCAACCAGACCCGCGCCCCGGCCTTGCCTGCAACACCTGTGACGACCAGCGTCTTTGCCAGCGGTCTGGACAGCCCATGGGGCATCGCGCCACTGGGGAGTGGGCAGTTTCTGGTGACTGAAAAATCAGGCGCTATGCGTGTCATCAACGCCGATGGCAGTGTCAGTGGCCGCATCGGTGGCCTGCCCGCCCTGGCGGCCGAAGGGCAGGGTGGTTTGCTGGATGTTGCGGCCTCGCCCAATTTTGCGCAGGACCGGACGGTGTTCTGGACCTTTTCCAAACGCGTGAATGGTGGGTTGGTCACAGCCGCGGCGCGCGGCACATTGTCTGCAAGCGGACAATTGCAGGCGGTGCAGGAGATTTTTGCCCAGGATATTCCGGCCCGCAATGGCCGCCATTTCGGCAGCCGCATCATCCCGACTGCTGATGGCACGGTCTGGATCACGACAGGTGATCGTGGCGCAGGCGACAGCGGGCGGCTGGTGCAGGATATCACCACCAAGCACGGCAAGGTCATCCGCCTCAACTACGATGGCACGGTGCCTGCCGATAACCCTTTTGTCGGGCGTGACGGGAATGACCAGGTCTGGTCGCTTGGACATCGCAATATGCAAGGGGCCGCCATTGGCCCCGATGGTGCGCTGTGGACGGTCGAACACGGGCCCCGCGGCGGCGATGAACTGAACCGCCCGCAGGCAGGTGCCAACTACGGCTGGCCTGTGGTCAGCTATGGCATCAATTACAGCGGGTCTGATGTTGGCCCCGGTCTGGCGCGGGCCGAAGGCTTTGCCGAGCCTGTCTATTACTGGGACCCGGTGATCGCCCCCGGTGGGATGATGTTTTACGATGGCCTCTACGGGCCGTGGCGGGGTGATCTGCTGATCGGGTCGCTGAACCCCGGCGCGCTTGTCAGGCTGAAAATCGAAGCTGGCCGCGTTGTGGGCGAAGAGCGTTTGCTGACTGATGCCGGACGTATCCGCGACGTCGAGGTCCTGTCTGACGGATCGGTGCTGGTCCTGCGCGATCAGGGCGACGTCTTGCGCGTTACCCCCGGCTAGGCCGTCAGTTTGCGCGCGGCGGCGAAGGAAATCAGCCGCCGCGATTTTTCGTCCCAGAGATCAAGGCTGGCGCAGCGCAGGCTTTGCCCGATGGTCATGCGGCTGACCTCTACCAGTTCGCTATGATCGCGCAGCACTTCCGGCAGGCGATAGAACGGGATGCGGCTATACAGGTGATGCACGTGGTGAATGCCGATATTGGCGGTGAACCAGCGCAGGATGGGCGGCAGATCATAGTGTGAGCTGCCGTGCAGGGCGGCGTCGTGCAACTGCCAGTCTTCCTTGGGGTCCCATTGTGTTGTCTCAAACTGGTGCTGCACGTAGAACAGCCAGACTCCGATCGAGGCGGCGATCAGCGTGGTGGGCAGGAAGACCAGAAACAGCGCCTGCCAGCCACCGAAATAAACGATGACACCCAGGGCCGCCAGGATCGCGGCGTTGGTGCCCATGGCACTGAGCCAGTATTTGCCGCCGGACAGACCTTTTGGCAGCCGGTTCTGCAGCATGAAGATATAGGTCGGCCCGAGCCCGAACATCACCAATGGATGCCGGTAGGCGCGGTAGAGCAGCCGGCCGAAGGTGGTGCGCTGGTGATATTCCTCGACCGTGAGGGTCATGACATCGCCGATGCCGCGCTGATCAAGGTCGCCCGCGTGGCTGTGATGGATCGAATGGGTCCGCCGCCAGACGTCATAGGGTGTCAGTGTGACCACCCCAAGTGCCCGTCCGACCCAGTCACTGACATTGCGGTTGCCGTAGAACGACCCATGCCCGCAGTCATGCTGGATGCAAAAGAGCCGCAGCAGAAACAGCCCATTGGCCGCAGAGATCGCAAAGGCCCCGAGGTAACTGTATTGCGCCACCCAGCAGGCCAGCACCCAAAGCACAACAAAGGGGATCAGACTGATCGCCAGTTCAAAGCTGCTGCGTAGGCTGCTGGGGTTGCGGTATTTGGCGAGGATCAGAACCCAGTCGCGCGGTGTCATGTTCGGCTGGGGCTGTGGCTGCTCTGTCATGTGTCGCTTCTTATATGGCTTTGATTGCGGATAACCTAAGGTCAACATTAAGCAAGGGAAAAAGGCTTCAATGTGGTCGGGGTGTGACCTAGGTTGGCTGGCAAAAGGGGACCGGCCATGCAACCGATCAAGGGAATTCTGTTCAAGATCGGGTCGGTTGTGATGTTCATGATCATGGCCAGTTTGATCAAAGCAGGCGCCGCAGAGGTGCCGCCCGGCCAGGCGGTGTTCTTTCGGTCATTCTTTGCCTTGCCGATCATCCTGGGCTGGCTGGCGATCCGGCATGAGTTGCGCGATGGCTGGAAGACCAAGAACCCCATGGGCCATGTCTGGCGCGGGCTGGTGGGCACATCGGCCATGGGGCTGGGCTTTACCGGTCTTGGCCTTTTGCCACTGCCAGAGGTGACGGCGATTGGCTATGCCGCCCCATTGCTGGTGGTGATCTTTGCGGCGATGTTCCTGAATGAAAACGTGCGCGCATTCCGTCTTTCGGCGGTTGCGCTGGGCATGGTGGGGGTGCTGATCGTCCTCAGCCCGCGTTTGTCGGTGGGGGCCACGCTGAATACATCCGAAACGCTGGGTGCTGTGGTGGTGTTGATGGGGGCGGTACTGGCGGCCCTCGCACAGGTGTTCGTGCGCAAACTGGTCGCGACAGAGACGACAGCGGCCATCGTCTTCTGGTTCACGGTGACATCATCGGCGCTGGCCCTGCTGACGCTGCCATGGGGCTGGGTGATGCCGGGCTGGCAGGTCGCGCTGATGCTGGTGATGGCGGGGCTTCTGGGCGGGGTCGGGCAGATCTTGCTGACCTCAAGCTATCGCTATGCGGATGCGTCCCTTGTCGCGCCGTTTGACTATACCTCGATGCTGCTGGCGTTGGTGATCGGCTATTTCATCTTTGACGAGGTGCCGACGCCGACCATGCTTTTGGGCGCAGCCATTGTCATTGCGGCGGGTGTGCTGATCATCTGGCGCGAGCGGCAGCTGGGTCTGCAACGCGCGCAGCAGCGCAAGGCAACGGGCAACGTCGGCAGTTAACGCCGTGACCCCGATGTCAGGCCCAGCCTGTCGCGTGCAGCGGACAGCATTGCAAAGACGCGCCCCACACCGGGCGGCGATGACAGCACGTCCAGACCAAGTGCTTGGTATATTTTCCAAAGCTGTGGCGCGTCATCCGGCGATTGCCCTTTGAGCAGGCGCAGGGTTTTGCCGCCGCGTGGGTCGAGAAACTGCTGGGGGATTGCGAAAGGCAATGTGCTTTGCTTTTGCGCCGCCACGGCCTCTTTCAACCGGGCGATCTGGCTGGGATGCGCGTCGACGGTCTGCACACGCAGCCGGTGCGCGCGGTATGATCCTGTGTCCCAGTTCAACAGGATCTGCGCAAAAATATCGTGGTGTCCGGGGCGGGCTGGCAGGGTCTTGCCGCTGGCAAGATGTTTGATCGGGTCACTGCGGTAAAGCGCGTGAACGGCGACCGCAAAATCACATTCCGCCTGTCCCAGCATCCAATGGACCAGACCGTCATGCTGCGGCCCCTTGGTGCGGCGGATGGTATCCAGCCACAAATCCTGCGGCGCAGACCGCAGGATGCGCCGCAGCGCAATCTCTGCCTTGCTGGCAGGGGTCTTTTCTGGCGGCGGTGATGGGTCTTGCAACATATACAACAGCACTGGTGACGATCCCGCAGTGATATGGGGATTCGGGCCAACCGTCCAAAATATAAGCAAAATTGCGACCGTTTGTTGCGTGCAGGGCAACGATCCCTGTCAATGGTTTGCATTGTCCGTCGCAAGCCTGGCCCAAAGAAAAAGGGCGGGATGATCCCCCGCCCTTGTTTTTTTCAAAGGTGACGGTCTGGCGTCAGGCGCGCACCAGCTTTTCGTAGTCTTCCGCGATTTCACGGGTGATCGCACCGACCTCGAAGTTATAGTCGCCGATCTGGCCCACTGGCGTAACCTCGGCGGCGGTGCCGGTCAGCCAGCATTGCTCAAACCCTTCCAGCTCTTCCGGCATGATCACACGTTCATGCACGGTCAAGCCCTTGTCCTTGAGCATGCCGATCACGGTTTGCCGGGTCAGCCCGTTGAGGAATGCGTCAGCCTTGGGTGTGTGCACCTCACCATCCTTGACGAAGAAAATGTTGGCGCCCGTCGCCTCGGCGACATAGCCGCGGTAGTCGAACATCATGGCGTCAGAGCAGCCTTTCGCCTCTGCCGCGTGTTTCGACATGGTGGCGATCATGTAAAGACCTGCGGCCTTCGCCTGTGACGGCGCGGTTTCCGGGCTGGGTCGTTTCCATTTCGCGATGTCGAGCTTTGCGCCCTTCATCTTGGCATCGCCATAGTAGTTGCCCCATTCCCAGACGGCGACGGCCATGTGGACAGGGTTGCGGGCAGAGGCGACGCCCATATCCTCGCCAGCGCCACGCCATGCCACGGCGCGCACATAGGCGTCTTTCAGACCGTTGGCGTCGAGTGCGGCCTGTTTGGCCGCCTCGATCTCATCCACGGTGTAGGGAATGTCGAAATCAATCAGCTTGCCGGATGTGATCAGCCGTTCGGAGTGAGCGCGGGATTTGAAGATCTTGCCGTTATAGCACCGCTCGCCCTCGAATACAGAAGAGGCATAGTGCATGGCATGGGTCAGAATGTGGACATTGGCGCTGCGCCAGTCCACCAACTGGCCATCCATCCAGATTTTGCCGTCTCTATCATCATAAGCGCCAGCCATCACAGCCTCCGTCATATTTGCATTTGTTACGCTGATAGGTCCGTTTCGGACATAATGTTGCGTAGTTTCTGCGTTTCGCTAACAGTTGATTCTTGGAATGTCAACAAAGCTGACGTATTGTCAGGGAAAGACGAAGGAGGACGGCGTGAACGACGGGATGCATCCCCAGATGGGGCAAAGCCTGCTGTTTCTCACCGATGAACAGCTGCGCAAAGGGATCGAGGCGATGTTCTTTGCCTATCGCGGCTTCACCGCTGACCCTGATCGTATTCTGGCAGAGAAATCCTATGGCCGGGCCCATCACCGGGCGATCCACTTCATCCATCGCAACCCCGGCACCACTGTCAACAACCTGTTGTCCATCCTTGGTGTGACCAAGCAATCGCTTAATCGTGTGTTGCGCACCCTGATCGAAGACGGTTTGGTAGCCAGCACAGTTGGCAAGCAGGACAAGCGGGAACGCCATCTGCATCTGACAAGTGATGGCGCGGAACTGGAACGCGCGCTGTCGGATGCCCAGCGGGACCGCATGCGCGCTGCCTATCGTGCCGCCGGGCCTGATGCCGTGATCGGGTTCCGTCAGGTGCTTGAGGCGATGATGGATGAGGACGCCCGCCGTCACTATGAGGCGATGAAGGATAGAACGGAATGAACGCAGACGATGCCCACCTGCTGATTGTCGATGATGACGAACGTATTCGCGGATTGCTGCAGAAATTCCTGATGCGGTCCGGATTTCTGGTCAGCAGCGCCCGCGATGCCGCCCATGCAAGGCGCATCCTGTCGGGGCTGGAATTTGACCTGATCGTGCTGGACGTGATGATGCCGGGTGAGGACGGCCTGTCGCTCTGCCGTGATCTGCGCCAGACTATCACCACGCCGATCCTGTTGCTGACGGCCAAGGGCGAAACCGACGACCGCATCACGGGGCTGGAGGCCGGGGCCGATGATTATCTGGCCAAGCCGTTCGAACCCAAAGAACTGTTGCTGCGCATCAATGCGATCCTGCGCCGGGTGCCTGCCAGCGAACCCGCCGTCGTGCGCCCAAAGGTGCTGAACCTTGGCCCGATCCGCTATGACATCGAACGCGGCGAGATGTGGCAGGGCGACCAACTGGTCCGTCTGACGGCCACCGAAAGCCAGCTGATGCGCATCTTTTCCGGCACACCAGGTGAGCCCGTGACACGGACCAAACTGGTCGAAGAGCTTAGCCGGTCAGGCGGGCAGACGCAGGAACGCGCGGTGGACGTGCAGATCACCCGTCTGCGGCGCAAGATCGAGGCTGATCCGAAGCAACCGCGCTACCTGCAGACGGTGCGCGGGGCGGGGTATATGCTGGCGCCCGAGTAAGGGTGGCAAGGTCTGCGTTGCGGACAAAGCTGCCGCATGGCGCATGTCAGCTTCTAGCGGCCACGCAACTCGCTCCTGGTTT
>JAHDGO010000488.1 GCA_020627605.1 Yoonia sp. | reverse complement strand
CCGAAACCATTCTGGGCGGCCTGATCAAGGACAGCCGCGACGATATCTTTCTGGCGACCAAGGTCGGTTACGTAGGCGGGGCATCAGGGGCCAATATCCTGACCCATTTTGAAACCTGCCGGCGACAGCTGAACGAAGATGCGGTTGACTTGCTTTACATGCACCGCTTTGACGATGACACGCCGCTGGAAGAGACGTTCGAAACGCTCGCCACGCTGCAGACCGACGGGCTGATCCGCTATATCGGCGTGTCGAACTATGCCGCATGGCAGGTGATGAAGGCACAGGCGGTGGCGCAGTCGCTTGGCACGCGTATCGACGCGATCCAGCCGATGTACAATCTTGTCAAACGACAGGCCGAGGTCGAGATTTTTCCGATGGCCCACGATCAGGACATCATGATCCTGCCCTATTCCCCGCTCGGCGGCGGGTTGCTGACCGGCAAATACACCGCCGGTGGCACAGGGCGTCTGACAGAGGATGACCGCTACAGGGCGCGCTATGATCAGGCCTGGATGCATGAGACCGCCCAACGCCTTGCCACACTCGGCAGCGAGATGGGCACCGACCCCGCCACGCTTGCCGTGGCCTGGGCGGCGGCGCACCCTGCCCGGCCACGTCCCATCATCTCTGCCAGATCAGTGGCGCAACTGGCCCCGTCGCTGGCTGCGCAATCCTTTGCCATGGACACAGCGCTCTACGACCGGATCACCGGGCTCAGCCTGACGCCCGCCCCGGCCACAGACAGGCTGGAAGAGGCATGATCGATTTCGCCATCATCGGCGGCGGCATTGCGGGTGTGTCTGCTGCGGCGCGCCTGTCAGCGCTTGGCAGTGTCGCCCTCTTTGAGGGTGAAGACGCGCTGGCTTATCACGCCTCAGGCCGGTCCGCGGCGATGTTTGAACAGAACTACGGCAAGCCCTCTACGATTGAACTGAACAAGGCCAGCCGCCAGTTTCATCAAGAGGCTGGCGTGCTCAGCCCACGCGGGTTGATGCTGGTGGGCACGCCTGATCTG
>JAHDGO010000101.1 GCA_020627605.1 Yoonia sp. | reverse complement strand
TTCAGCCCTTGTTCATCCGGTTCTCGATCAGATCATCGACCACCGATGGATCAGCAAGGGTAGAGGTATCGCCCAGCGCGCCGAAATCATCCTCGGCGATCTTGCGCAGGATGCGCCGCATGATCTTGCCAGAGCGCGTCTTGGGCAGGCCCGGGGCCCATTGGATCAGGTCCGGTTTGGCAATCGGGCCAATCTCAGAGCGGACCCAGGTTTCAAGCTCTTTGCGCAGCTCCTCAGTGGGCTCTTCGCCGCCCATCAGCGTGACGTAGGCATAAATGCCCTGCCCTTTGACGGCATGCGGGTAGCCGACGACAGCGGCTTCGGCCACCTTCTTGTGGGCGACAAGCGCGCTTTCGACCTCGGCAGTCCCCATGCGGTGGCCTGATACGTTGATCACATCATCCACCCGCCCGGTGATCCAGTAGTAGCCATCTGCATCGCGGCGGCAGCCGTCGCCGGTAAAATAGTAATTTTTGTAGTCGGCGAAATAGGTTTTCTCAAACCGTTCGTGATCACCCCAGACAGTGCGCATCTGGGCGGGCCAGCTGTCCTTGATGCACAGCACGCCTTCGGCCGCAGTCTCGGTGATTTCTTCGCCGGTTGTCGGCTCCAGGATGACGGGTTGCACACCAAAGAAGGGTAGTGTGGCCGAACCGGGTTTTGTCCCGGTCGCGCCGGGCAATGGGGTCAGCAGGTGACCACCGGTTTCGGTCTGCCACCAGGTGTCGACAATCGGGCATCTGCCCTTGCCCACGACCTCATTGTACCAGTTCCAGGCTTCGGGGTTGATCGGCTCTCCGACTGTGCCCAGTGTCTTGAGGTCTGACAGATCATACCCTTCGACAAAGCTGTTGCCCTGCCCCATCAGCGCCCGCAGGGCGGTGGGGGCCGTGTAGAACTGGTTCACCTTGTGCTTTTCACAGATCGCCCAGAAACGGCCAGCGTCAGGGTAGGTTGGCACACCTTCAAACATCAGCGTGGTCGCCCCATTGGCCAGCGGGCCATAGACGATATAGCTGTGGCCGGTGACCCAGCCCACATCCGCCGTGCACCAGAAGATATCACCGTCATGATAATCGAATGTGTACTGATGCGTCATCGACGCATAAACGATGTAGCCGCCGGTCGTATGGACCACACCTTTTGGCATCCCGGTAGAGCCTGAAGTATAAAGGATAAACAGCGGGTCTTCGGCACCAACGGCCGTTGGCGGGCAATCGTTGGAAACGCCATCTTCCATCTCGTGCAGCCAGTGGTCTCGCCCTGCCTGCATGGTGATGTCGCCGCCAGTGCGCTTGACCACAAGCATCTTCACGTCGCCCTCAACCTTGTCAAAGGCCTTGTCAGCATTCGCTTTCAGCGGCGTGTTGCGCCCGCCGCGCGGGGCCTCGTCTGCGGTGACAACCACCTTGGCCTCGCACTGATTGACGCGGGAGGCGAGCGCATCAGGGCTGAACCCCCCGAACACGACAGAGTGGATGGCCCCGATCCGCGCGCACGCCAGCATGGCATAGGCCGCCTGCGGGATCATCGGCATGTAAAGCACAACGCGGTCACCCTTATCGACGCCCATTTCCTTCAGGACATTGGCGAATTTGCAGACATGGGCATGCAGCTGCTGGTAGGTGATATGCTGCGCCTCTTCATCCGGGCTGTCGGATTCCCAGATGATGGCGGTTTGCGTGCCGCGCTCTGCCAGATGGCGGTCAATGCAGTTGGCGGCGACGTTCAGTGTGCCGTCCTCGAACCATTTGATATCAACGTTGCCGGGGGCAAAGCTGGTGTTCTTTACCTTGGTAAAGGGCGTCATCCAGTCGATGCGCTTGCCGTGCTCCCCCCAGAATGCCTCTGGATCGGCGATCGAGGCTTCGTACATCGCTTCATAGGTCGCCTTGTCGGCATGTGCGGCTTTGGCAGCCTCGGCCGTTGGCGCATAGGTCCCGGCTGGATAATCGGTCATGGCATGTCCCCCCATAGTCTTGTCAAATCAGATACCAGCCGGGTGCCATCCGGCGGTATCGCCTTGGTCGCGTATCATCATGAAATTGCGGGCAAAGCCAAGTGATGGCCGCTGCCGCGCCCGGAATTTGTAAATCTTGTCATTGCACACCAGCGGAACCTGTTAAGGATTTTACAGATACCTCTGATTGCAGCGATGCGCTAGGCACACCCCATGACCACGATCCTGATCCTTGGTGCCGCCGTCTGGGCCAACGGCCCCTCACCCACCTTGCGCCGCCGCACGGCACATGCCGCGGCCCTTTGGCAGACCATGCCGGCCGCACGGCTCATCCCCTGCGGCGGTCTGGGGCGGCACCCACCGACCGAGGCTGCGGCGATGCAGGCCCTCCTCATCGCGCAGGGGGTGCCACCCTCACAAATCACGCCAGAGGATCGGTCAACCAACACGCTGGAAAACATCCGCAACGGCGCGCGGCTGGCCTGGGGCGATGATCTGATCATTGTCACAGACCCCTATCATGCCCGGCGCGCGCTGCTGGTCGCACGACACTTTGGTCTGACGGCACGTGCGGATTGCCCGGCACCCCTACCGGGGCAAGCCCGCCAAAGATGGCGCGATCGGCTGGCACTTGTTGGGTATTGGCTGCGACTGCTGGCGGTTTCGCGTGATCTGGACGGCCGCTAGCGGCTGCCCGTGGCCTTGCACGAACGGATTTGCCAATCCTGAGGGCAGACCTACAGACCGCCAATCTCTCCGATCAGTTTGCTGACCTCTGCCACGCCCTTGTCATGGCGCAGGCTGGCAAACACCACCGGCAGATCACCCCGCATCCGGGCGGCATCCCGCGCCATCACCTCCAGCGAGGCACCAACATGCGGGGCGAGGTCGGTCTTGTTGATCACCAGAATATCGGAGCGCGTGATCGCCGGCCCGCCCTTGCGGGGAATCTCTTCCCCCGCTGCCACATCGATCACATAGACGGTCACATCCGCCAGTTCCGGGCTGAAGGTGGCTGACAGATTGTCACCCCCGCTTTCGATCAGGATCAGTTCCAGATCAGCATGGCGCGCGCGCATCTCAGCCACGGCGGCAAGGTTGATCGAGGCATCCTCGCGGATCGCCGTATGCGGACAGCCGCCGGTCTCGACACCCATGACCCGGTCGGCGGGCAGGATCTGCATGCGCATCAAGGCTTCGGCATCTTCCTGCGTGTAGATATCATTGGTGATTACGCCAAGGCTGATCCGGTCTTTCAGCGTCTGTGCCAGCTTGGCGGTCAGCGTGGTCTTGCCAGCGCCCACCGGGCCGCCGATCCCCACGCGCAGGGGTCCGTTGGGTGACATGGGTTATCCTCCGATCAGAATGACAATCAGGCCGAGACCAAGCGCCAGACACAGCGGCGCGAAATAGCGCGCGTCATTGCTGCGAAATGGCTCTTGCGGGGTCAGTTTACGCCAGAACGGGGTATAGCTGACGGCACCCCTGCCAAGAAAAACCAGCGCAGCACCCCAAAGAACCAGCCGGGCCAAGGTCATCTGCGGCATCCAGAGGGCCGCAATCACCATCAGCAAGGCCGCAACCACAAGAAAACACGGGATCGCCCCCGGCATCCGGTCAATACCGCGCCCACCCACCACAGCACGGGCCAATGCGGCCTCGTCCCGGATCGGTATCCAGATTTGCAGACCCCATGCCGCATGGATTGCAGCGATAGCGCCAAGGATCACGGTCAAGAGAATCGTCATGATCTGAAGATACTGGAATATGTCGCGGAATGCTGCATGGCGGCCGTATCAATGGCGAAGGTGGCGCTGCCGATATCGTCAAGCGTGGCCTGCCCTGCCTCTGCCGCGACCTTCAAAATCACAGGCGTGAGTGCAGCGATGATCTGCGCGCCTGCGGTCTGGCCCAGCGGCATCAGGCGCAGGGCAGCCTGTACCAGATTGCTGGCAAAGCCTTGCAGCCACAGCTGGCAGACCGGCTGCACAGGCAGGCCGCGCAGCCCGGCGGCACGGCCCACCGCCACCGGATAGGCCATGTCCGGCAAGTCCATCTGCCAGACAGCGCGGGTCGTCGCGGCAAAGGCCGCACCCTGCTGTAGCGTTTCCATGCGCCGTTCCCGTGACGGTGCAAGCGCTGCGGCAAGTTCGGCCAGTGGCGCGACATCCGCTGCCTGATGGGCGGCAACCAGAAGGATCGCGTCACTGCGGCCCGCGCCCTGAGTCAGCACATCGCACAACCAGTCCTGCAACTGGTCGGCGTTCGACACATCGCCGCGCCCGACGGCCCGTTCCAGCCCATGTGACCAAGCAAAAGATCCCACAGGATAGCTGGGCGACAACCATTGCGTCAGTGTCAGCAGGTCGGCGTCACGCATGGGAATGGCTGTGATCATGGCCCATGGTGCGGCCATGGCCATAGGCCCCGCCTTCTGGCGTGAACGGCCCATCAAAGTCGGTGACGGTCGCCCCCAGCTGTTCCAGCATCGCGCGCATCACCTTTTCGCGCTGCACGATCAGCGCATCGGGCGTCACCGCGCAGGGCGCATGACGGTTGCCTACGTGCCAGGCCAGCCGGGCCAGATCGCCGGTCACCCGCATCAATGGCTCATCCGCGGCCTTGACCAGAAATGCGCGGCCGTCCTCCAGCATAAAGGCATGCCCCGCATCGACAGAGGTCGTCTGCGGCAAATCAACAAGAAACGGCTCACCCCGGTCAGAGGTAAGCCGCTTGCGCCGCAAAAGGCGGGCATCATAGGTCAGGCTGATCGTGTCAGCCGGAAGATGGACGTGATCGGCGGTGCGGTGGGCAATGGCTGTCATCGACAGCCCCCCGCCCACATCAGGCGTCGTGGCGGAAGACCAGCGCGATGGCATCGGCGCGGGTCAGACCCTTCGCGCGCAGCTCTGCATCGGACATGGCGTTGATCGCGGCCACGGCCTGCGCACGCGCATTGTTTTCTGTCAGCACTTCCATGGCGCGCGCGATGGCGCGGAAAGGTGTCAGGATCAGTTCCACGAAAATTTCGCGGTTGGAAATCATGGTGTTGTCGGGACGCAGTGTCATTGTCAGCCTCATAGCGTGAAATTTCTGTCCTCCCACGCCAAGAGTTAGGCCCTGCGGTCAGGGCGGACAATGCGGGTTTCTGCATACCCACCATGCGGTCCATGCAACCCCCCATCAGAACAGGAAATAACGCTGTGCCATGGGCAACACCGCGGCAGGCTGACAGGTCAGCAATTCCCCATCCGCGCGCACCTCATATGTCTCGGGGTTCACCTCGACCTGCGGCATCGCATCGTTCAGCTTTAGGTCCGCCTTGCCGATCTCGCGGCAGTTTTCAACGGCAAGCGTTGATTTCGCGAGGCCAAGGGTGTCGCCGATCCCGGCATCCTGCGCCGCTGCGCTGACAAAGGTCACGGCAGAGTTTTCAAGCGACCGGCCATAGGCCCCAAACATCGGGCGGGTATAGACCGGCTGCGGTGTGGGGATGGATGCATTCGGGTCACCCATCTGAGCCGCAACAATGCTGCCACCCATCAGGATCATCTCTGGCTTGACCCCAAAGAATGCTGTGTTCCAAAGCACCAGATCAGCGCGCTTGCCAATCTCGATCGAGCCAACATGCTTTGATATCCCATGCGCAATTGCTGGGTTGATCGTGTATTTCGCAATGTAGCGGCGGACACGCATATTGTCGTTATCGCCCTGCTCTTCGGCGAGTGCGCCACGCTGCACCTTCATCTTGTGCGCCGTCTGCCATGTGCGGATGATCACCTCGCCCACGCGGCCCATGGCCTGACTGTCCGACGCGATGATCGAAAAGGCCCCCATGTCATGCAGAATATCCTCTGCCGCGATGGTTTCGCGGCGGATGCGGCTTTCGGCAAAGGCCACATCTTCGGGGATGGATTTGTCCAGATGGTGACAGACCATCAGCATATCCAGATGCTCATCCACCGTGTTGACGGTGAAGGGCCGTGTGGGGTTGGTGGAGGATGGCAACACATGCGCCTCACCACAGATCTTGATGATATCAGGGGCATGGCCGCCGCCTGCGCCTTCGGTATGGAAGGCGTGGATCGTGCGGCCTTTCATGGCCCCGACCGTATTTTCGACGAAGCCGCTTTCGTTGAGTGTATCGGTGTGGATCATCACCTGCACATCCATCGCATCTGCGACCGACAGGCAGCAGTCGATGGCCGCAGGTGTCGTGCCCCAATCCTCATGCAGTTTCAGACAGGAGGCCCCGGCAAGCACCTGTTCTTCCAGTGCCGCTGGCAGTGACGCATTTCCCTTGCCCGCAAAGGCCAGGTTCATCGGGAAGGCATCCGCGGCCTGCAACATCCGCCCAATGTGCCACGGTCCGGGCGTGCAGGTCGTGGCAAGCGTGCCATGGGCCGGGCCTGTGCCGCCGCCAATCATCGTTGTCAGGCCGGAGTGCAGCGCGTCTTCGATCTGTTGCGGGCAGATGAAATGGATATGGCTGTCGATGCCACCAGCGGTCAGGATGCGGCCCTCACCGGCAATCGCCTCTGTCCCCGGTCCTATGATGATGTCGACGCCAGGCTGCGTGTCGGGGTTACCGGCCTTGCCGATACCGACGATCACGCCGTCCTTGAGGCCGACATCAGCCTTGATGATCCCGGTGTAATCAACAATCAACGCATTGGTGATGACTGTATCAACAGCGCCCGCGGCACGGGTGACCTGACTTTGGCCCATGCCGTCACGGATCACCTTGCCGCCACCGAATTTGACCTCTTCGCCATAAAGCATGGCGTTGCGCCCCGCCCCGCCAGAGGTCGCGGCCCCGGCGCGTTCTGCCGTCAGGTCCTGCTCTACCTCGATGATCAGGTCGGTATCGGCGAGGCGAACACGATCCCCCACGGTGGGGCCGAACATGGCGGCATAATCAGCGCGGGAAATCGTGGCGGGCATGGGCGTCTCCGGTCAGGTCTTTTCAGGGGCTTTCCCGCTGTCCCAAGGGGTATCGGCCACAGTGACCGTCTTGGATTTTGCAGGTGTTTTTGGTTTTGGCGCGGCGGCAGTTTTGGCAGCGGCGGCAGGCGCCTCGGCTGGCTTCGCAGCTGTCGCTTTTGCAACGGTCGCTGGTGCTTTGGCTGCTTTCGGTGCCGGGGCCTTTGCGGATGCTGCGGCAGGTTTTGCTGCGGCCTTAGGGGCGGCGGGCTTGGCCATTGGTTGGACTTTCGCTTTTGGCTGAGATGCCGGCGTCGCGCTCTTTGGCGCAGATCGCACGAATTT